>NZ_JBWKFL010000010.1:0-40143 GCF_056434305.1 Streptomyces sp. NPDC044061
AAGGGCCAGATCTTCGTCAAGGGCGAGGTCATCAAGACCGTCCCCGAGTCCAAGATCGTGGAGACCCTCATCGAGGAGGCCATGAAGCTCGCCGAACAGACGAAGTGAGTTGGTCAAGGCACGGCACGGACCGAGAGGGGGCCCAGCGTGACGATTCTGGAGAACATCCGGGGACCACGCGACCTGAAGGCGCTGTCCGAGGCGGAACTCGGTGAACTGTCCGAGGAAATACGTGAGTTCCTGGTGCACGCGGTGTCTAGAACCGGCGGTCATCTCGGACCCAATCTGGGGGTGGTGGAACTCTCCATCGCCCTCCACCGGGTCTTCGAGTCGCCCGTCGACCGCATCCTGTGGGACACCGGCCACCAGAGTTATGTGCATAAGCTGCTGACGGGACGTCAGGACTTCTCCAAGCTGCGCGGCAAGGGCGGCCTGTCCGGCTATCCCTCGCGCGAGGAGTCCGAGCACGACGTCATCGAGAACAGCCACGCCTCCACCGCACTGGGCTGGGCCGACGGCCTCGCCAAGGCCAACCAGGTGCAGGGGGAGAAGGGCCATGTGGTCGCGGTCATCGGCGACGGCGCGCTGACCGGCGGCATGGCCTGGGAGGCGCTGAACAACATCGCGGCCGCCAAGGACCGGCCGCTGATCATCGTCGTCAACGACAACGAAAGGTCGTACGCCCCGACCATCGGGGGCCTCGCCAACCACCTGGCCACGCTGCGCACCACCGACGGCTACGAGAAGGTCCTCGCCTGGGGCAAGGACGTCCTGCTGCGGACGCCGGTCGTCGGCCACACGCTCTACGAGTCCCTGCACGGCGCGAAGAAGGGCTTCAAGGACGCCTTCGCCCCGCAGGGCATGTTCGAGGACCTGGGCCTGAAGTACGTCGGCCCGATCGACGGCCACGACATCGGTGCCGTCGAGTCCGCGCTGCGGCGGGCGAAACGCTTCCACGGGCCGGTCCTGGTCCACTGCCTCACGGAGAAGGGCCGCGGCTACGAACCCGCCCTCGCCCACGAGGAGGACCACTTCCACACCGTCGGCGTGATGGACCCGCTCACCTGCGCGCCCCTCACGCCGTCCAACGGGCCGTCCTGGACCTCGGTGTTCGGCGACGAGATCGTCAGGATCGGGGAGGAACGGGAGGACGTCGTGGCGATCACGGCGGCCATGCTGCACCCGGTGGGCCTCGGCAGGTTCGCCGAGCGCTTCCCCGACCGGGTCTGGGACGTGGGCATCGCCGAGCAGCACGCGGCCGTGTCCGCGGCAGGCCTCGCCACCGGCGGCCTGCACCCGGTCGTCGCCGTCTACGCCACCTTCCTCAACCGCGCCTTCGACCAGCTGCTGATGGACGTGGCCCTGCACAGGTGCGGGGTGACCTTCGTGCTGGACCGGGCCGGCGTCACCGGTGTCGACGGGGCGTCGCACAACGGCATGTGGGACATGTCCGTCCTCCAGGTCGTACCCGGCCTCAGGATCGCCGCGCCGCGCGACGCCGAGCAGCTGCGCGCCCAGCTGCGCGAGGCCGTAGCCGTGGACGACGCGCCCACTTTGGTCCGCTTCCCGAAGGAGTCGGTGGGACCGGAGGTCCCGGCGGTCGGCCGCGTCGGCGGCATGGATGTGCTGCGCCGCGCCGAGCGCCCCGACGTGCTGCTGGTGGCCGTCGGCGTGATGGCGCCGGTGTGCCTGCAGGCCGCCGAGCTGCTGTCGGCGCGTGGCATCGACTGCACGGTGGTCGACCCGCGTTGGGTCAAGCCCGTGGACCCCGCGCTGCCGGGCCTGGCCGCCGGACACCGTCTCGTGGCCGTCGTGGAGGACAACAGCCGGGCCGCCGGCGTCGGTTCGGCCGTGGCGCTCGCGCTCGGTGACGCCGACGTGGACGTGCCGGTACGGCGGTTCGGCATCCCGGAGCAGTTCCTCGCCCACGCCAAGCGCGGCGAGGTGCTGGCCGACATCGGCCTCACGCCCGTCGAGGTCGCCGGCCGGATCGGCGCGAGCCTGGCCGTCAAGGACGCGGGGGGCACAGCCAAGGAGAAAGCTGAATGACCACCGAGTTCGACCTCGGCGCCCTCCTCGCCGAGCGCGGAGCCGAGCGCTACGAGCTGCACACGAAGTACCTGAATCCGCAGCTCCCGCGCATGCTGCACACCATCGGCTTCGACAAGGTCTACGAGCGCGCCGAGGGCGCCCACTTCTTCGACGCGGACGGCAACGACTACCTGGACATGCTCGCCGGGTTCGGGGTGATGGGCCTCGGCCGCCACCACCCGGTCGTCCGGCAGGCGCTGCACGACGTCCTGGACCTGAACCTCGCCGACCTCACCCGCTTCGACTGCCAGCCGCTGCCCGGCCTGCTCGCGGAGCGGCTGCTCGCCCACAGCCCGCACCTGGACCGGGTGTTCTTCGGCAACAGCGGCACCGAGGCGGTCGAGACCGCCCTGAAGTTCGCCCGGTACGCCACCGGCAGGACGCGCGTCCTCTACTGCGACCACGCCTTCCACGGCCTGACCACCGGCTCCCTGTCGGTCAACGGCGAGGACGGCTTCCGGGACGGCTTCGCCCCGCTGCTGCCCGACACCGCCGTACCCCTCGGCGATCTCGACGCACTGGCGAGGGAGTTGGGCAAGGGCGACGTCGCCGCACTGATCGTGGAGCCGATCCAGGGCAAGGGCGTGCACGAGGCACCGCCCGGCTATCTGCGCGCGGCCCAGGAGTTGCTGCACCGGCACAGGGCGCTGCTCATCGCGGACGAGGTGCAGACCGGCCTCGGGCGCACCGGCGACTTCTACGCCTACCAGCACGAGGACGGCGTCGAACCGGACCTGGTGTGCGTGGCCAAGGCGCTGTCCGGCGGCTACGTGCCGGTCGGCGCCACCCTCGGCAAGGACTGGATCTTCAAGAAGGTCTACTCGTCCATGGACCGCGTGCTGGTCCACTCGGCGAGCTTCGGGTCCAACGCCCAGGCGATGGCGGCCGGGCTTGCCGTGCTGTCGGTCATGGAGAACGAGCAGGTCGTCGCGGGGGTGCGCAGGACGGGCGACCTGCTGAAGACCCGGCTCGCCGCGCTGGTCGACAAGTACGAGCTGCTCGCCGACGTCCGCGGCCGCGGCCTGATGATCGGCATCGAGTTCGGCAAGCCCTCGTCGCTGAAGCTGCGCGGCCGCTGGGCCATGTTGCAGGCCGCCCGCAAGGGCCTGTTCGCCCAGATGGTGGTCGTACCGCTGCTGCAACGGCACCGGATCCTCACCCAGGTCTCCGGCGACCACCTGGAGGTGATCAAGCTCATCCCGCCGCTGGTCGTCGACGGGACCGACGTGGCCCGGTTCATGGACGCCTTCACGGCCGTGATGGACGACGCCCACAGCGGCGGCGGCCTGATGTGGGACTTCGGCAAGACCCTGATCAAGCAGGCGGTGGCCAACCGCTAGCACGTCCGTCCCTTCCGGCCGGGGCCGCCCGTGTGCTCCGGCCGGAAGGGACCGCGCCCGGTTGTCCGTCTCCTCGTCGACCTCGACGCGCGCGGACCGTACGAGCGGCGCCTCGCGGCGCCGGCCGCCTTCGCCGGACGGGACACCGCCTTCCTCGCCGAGCGGCCGGCCGACCCCGACGGGATCGTCACCGGCCACGCCCTGCGCACCGCCCGGGCCCTGCCCGGCCGGCCGACCAGGCCACGGAGACCGCCCCGCTCCTCGGACGCCTGCGGGATCCGGCGGACGCCCTGCAGGGCGCCGGAGTGGCAGCCGTGCTGCAGGTCGCGGGCCGGCTGCGGACCGACCGGGTGCACGGTGCCATGCCGACGCGTGGCGGGGCGCTGCTGGCGGCGGCCGACCGGCCGGCCCGGGAGGGCGGCCCCGTCACCGGTCTGCCGGCGGCCGGACTGGTGACCGGGGCGGGCGGCAGCCTCGGCTGGCCGGAGGAGTGGCGTTCGTCGCTGCGTCTGCTGCGCCGGCATCCGCACCCCGACGTACGCCACGAGGCGTACGGCACCATGACCATGAGCGAGTGATCTCAAGGAAGCGGTTTGCCTCTGAGGCAAGCAATTTGCCGCAGAGGCAAACGTCGGGCTCAATGGAGGCATGAACGCTTCCGAGTCGGGGCCCGCAGACGAGCTGCCCGCCGTCGCCCCACAGCTCCGTGCCCTGCGCAGGCGGACCGGCCTCACCCTGGAGGCCGCCGCCCGGTCCGCCGGGCTCTCGCCCGCCCACCTCTCCCGGCTGGAGACCGGGCAGCGCCAGCCGTCACTGCCGATGCTGCTCGCGCTCGCCCGTATCTACGGTACGACCGTCTCGGACCTGCTCGGCGAGACGGTCGCCGACCGGGACGCGGTCGTGCGCGCCGCCGACATGGAGCCGACCCACGCGGGCGGCTGGACGTACTTCCAGGCCGGAGCCCCCGGGCGCGGCATGCAGGCGCTGCGCGTCCGGGTGCCGTACGGCACCCAGGGCGACATCGTGCGCGTCCATCCGGGCGAGGAGTGGCTCCACGTCCTCAAGGGGCGGCTCAGGCTGCGCCTGGGGGACACCGCGCATCTGCTCGAGCCCGGCGACAGCGCGCACTTCGACTCGCTCACCCCGCACCGCCTCGCCGCCGAGGACCACGAAGGCGTCGAGCTGCTGTTCGTCCACACCCTGCTGCAGAGCCCCACGGCCACGCTGTGCCTGGGCCCCTTGACTGGAGAGCTGTCATGAGCAACTTCGAGGAGAAGTTCCCCCGCTCACTGTGGATCCGGCTGATCATCTACATCGCCGTCGGTCACCTCTTCGCCGCGTTCCTCTACCTGCTGTTCACGGTGGGCGCCAAGGGCTGACCGCCGGCTCAGTCCACCAGGCGCTCCCGCAGCCGCTCCCGGGCCTCGGAGGTGAGCCGCAGGCCCTCCTCGAAGTAGGTGTCGACGCCGCCCCACGTCTCCTCGATGCTCTGGAACGCCGCCGACAGGTACTCGGCGCGCGCGTCGAAGAGCGGGCTCAGCAGCTCCATGACCTCGGGCGTGTACGCGGTGTCCGCGCTGCCGTTGCGACGCACCTTGTAGCGGCGGTGCTTCGCGTTGGACTCCAGGTAGTCGGCGGTGATCGCCTCGCGCTCCACGCCCACGGCGAGGAGCGTGACGGCTATCGAGATGCCCGCGCGGTCCTTGCCGGCCGCGCAGTGCATCAGCGCCGGCACGCTGTCCTCGGCCAGCGCGTGCAGCACCCGCGAGTGCTCGGCGGTGCGCTCCTTGACGATCGTGCGGTACGAGGCGACCATCCGGGCCGCCGCCTTGCCGTCCGCGAGGATCGAGCGGAGCTGGTCGAGGTCGCCGTCGCGGACCATCTTCCAGAACTCGGCGCCGTCCGCCGGGTCGCTCAGCGGCAGGTTCAGATTCCGCACGCCCGGCAGCTCGACGTCGGGGCCCTCCAGCTTCTGGTCGGCCGCGTTGCGGAAGTCGAAGATCGTGTGCAGGCCCAGGGAGCCGAGGAAGGCGGCGTCCTCCCCGGTCGCGTGCGCGAGGTGACCGCTGCGGAACAGCACTCCGTGGCGCACCCGACGTCCGTCCACGGTCGGCAGTCCGCCCACGTCACGGAAGTTGCGCACTCCGGCCAGCTCGGGTTCGGTCGACGGGACCTGCTGCGTCACGGGGGCTCCTCCCGGTCGGCCCCGCCGGCGCGGCTCGTCGACGGGCGCTCCGTTGACGATACGACATCGATTTCCTGGGGCAATCAGTTGTCCACAGGCGTTGCCACCAGGGGTCACCGGGCCTAATGATGTTCGCACTTGAGCGGATCTGTTGGCACCTGTGAGGTCTCGATGGTGGACATCGCCGAAAACGGTCGTACGTGGCTCCTGTCGGGGCCCACCAGCAGCTACGCGCTGCATCTCACCGACGCGGACGAACTGCTGCACCTCCACTGGGGGCCACGGATCGCGCTCGCCGACGCCGAAGCCCTCGCGGTGAGCCCGCTGCCCCCCTACCGGCCCTTCGAGTCCCCGCTCGACGGCCGCGAGGAGTACCCCGTCGAGGGCGGCCCGCGCTTCACCCGCCCCGCCCTGTCCGTGCGCACCGACGAGCGGCGCGGCACCGAGTGGCGCTTCGTGTCGTACGACACCGACACCGACACCGACACCGACGGCGCCGAGGGCGACGGGCTGCGGCTGCGCTTCGACGACGACGGCGTGACGATCACCCTGGACTACCGGATGCGCGGCGACGTGGTGGAGCGCTGGGTGACCGTGGCCAACGGCGGCCACACGCGCGTGGAACTGCTGCGCGCCGACGCCGCCGCCTGGACCCTGCCCGAGCGCGAGGGCTGGCGGCTGTCCCAGCTGCACGGCCGCTGGGCCGCCGAGTCCCTGCTCACCACCGCACCCCTCACCTACGGCGAGAAGGTCGTCGGCAGCCGCCGCGGCCACACCGGCCACCAGCACCTGCCCTGGGTCGCGCTCGACACCGACGCGACAGAGGAGCGCGGCGAGGTCTACGGCTGCGCGCTCGGCTGGTCCGGCTCCTGGCGGATCGCCGTCGCCCAACTCCCCGACGCGCGCGTGCAGATCACCGGCGGCGCGGGCCACGACGACTCGGGCCTGCTGCTCCTGGAGCCGGGGGAGTCGTACACCACACCCGTCTTCGCGGGGCTGTGGAGCGACGGCGGTTTCGGCGGGGCCAGCCGCGCCTGGCACGCCTACCAGCGGGCGTACGTCATCCCGGACGCGGAGCGGGACCGGCCGGTGCTGTTCAACTCCTGGGAGGCGACCAACTTCGACATCTCCGAGGAGCAGCAGGCCGCCCTGGCCCGGCGGGCCGCCGCGATCGGCGTCGAGCTGTTCGTCGTGGACGACGGCTGGTTCGGCGCCCGCACCAGCGACCGGGCCGGGCTCGGCGACTGGACCCCCAACCCCGACCGCTTCCCGCACGGCCTCAAGCCCCTCGCGGACCAGGTGCACGGCCTCGGCATGCAGTTCGGCATCTGGGTCGAGCCGGAGATGGTCAACCCCGACAGCGAGCTCTACCGTGCTCACCCCGACTGGGTGCAGTACCAAACGGGTAGAAAGCGGACGGAACTACGCAATCAGCTCGTCCTCAACCTCGCCCGCGAGGACGTCCAGGAGTACCTCTGGGGGCAGTTGGACGCCCTCCTGTCCAGCGCCCCGATCGACTATGTGAAGTGGGACTTCAACCGCTGCTTCACCGACGCCGGCTGGCCCGGGGAGCCGTACCCGCAACGCCTGTGGGTCGACCACGTCCGGGCCCTGTACGCCCTGCTGGACCGGCTGCGCGCCGCCCATCCCCGGGTGGCCTTCGAGTCCTGCTCGGGCGGGGGTGGCCGGATCGACCTCGGCGTGCTGGGCCGCACCGACCAGGTGTGGACCTCCGACAACACCGACCCGCTCGACCGGCTCGCCATCCAACACGGCTTCAGCCAGATCCACCCCGCCCGGGTCATGGCCGCCTGGGTCACTGACAGCCCGAACACCCAGCTCAACGGCCGGGTCAGCTCCCTGCGGTTCCGTTTCGTCAGCTCGATGGCCGGGGTGCTCGGCGTCGGCGGCGACCTCACCGAGTGGACCGAGGGGGAGCTGTCCGAGGCCCGGCGGTGGGTGGATCTGTACAAGGAGATCCGCCCGGTGGTCCAGCATGGCGAGCTGTACCGGCTGCGGCCTCCGACGGGTGGACTGAGTGCCGTCCAGTACGTCCTCGGGGACGAGACCGTGGTCCTCGCCTGCCTCCAGGCGCAGAGCTACGGCGAGCCGGTGCCTGCGCTACGGCTCCGCGGACTCGACCCCACGGTGTCGTACGAATGCCGCGAAACGGGCGAAGTGCACCGGGGTGCGGTTCTGTTGCATCACGGGCTGCGCACCGGGCTGAAGGGCGACCTGGATGCGACGGTTCTCCGACTACACCGCATCTGAGCCTCTCTGTCCGAATTGCAGCCTTCATTCCAACTCGCTCTGGAATGAGGAGGCGTGGAAAGGTGGCGCGTGAGGAGCGTCATATTCGTGACCGTGCGTCGCGCGTCATGTGCACGTAATTTCCGCGATGGCAGGGAACATTGAAAACGTCAGGATTCGGGAATTCACGGAGAGTGACCGTGAATTCCCGAATTCGATCAGCTGGAGCACTCTCGTCACGAACCGGCTGCTTGTCCGGGTGCGTCTCGCTCGCTTACGTTCGCCACCAATCCGGACGGAACGCCGAATCCTGCCGCCGCCCGGAGTCCCCACACACTTGACCCGTGCTCGGCAGGAGCGGGGGACCCACCAGGTACGACTGCCTGTCCCGGTCCCGGGGCGCAGGCTCGGGGTGCAGCCGCGCATGTGCGGCCGGGCGGCTCCAGCCCGAACCCGACAGCTCACCTCGCAGGCGTCGGAGAGGAATGCGCCATGCCCGCGAAGGGTAAGCACCGACGCCCCAAGAGCCGGCGTTTCAGCCGCTCCATCGCCGCCGCCGGCACCGGCGGTGCCGCACTGGCCCTGCCGCTGATCGGGGCCACCGGAGCGCACGCCGCCACCCCGCAGTCAGTTTCCCGAAATGCCACGCAGTCCCTTCCGGCCGTGGAAAAGGCGGTCGTGAAGAATGCCGTCGCGCAGCCGAATTCGGGCGTGCGCAGCTACACGGTGAAGTCCGGTGACTGCCTGGCGAAGATCGCCGACGAGCAGCACGTCGGCGGCGGCTGGCAGCGGCTCTACGAGGACAACCGGCCGGCCGTCGGCGCGGATCCGTCGCTGATCCACACGGGTCTGAAGCTGTCCCTCGGCGCGAAGGCGGCGACGGCGCACACCGAGTCCTCCGCGGCCTCGCGGGGGGCCCAGCGGCCGAAGGTGACCGCCTCGGCGCCGGCGACCCCCTCGGCCGCCCTCTCGGCGTCGGCGGCCCCGGCGGCGCAGGCCGCCCCCGCCACCTCCACCGGCTACACCCTCCCGGTCACCGGCGCCACCGTCGGCACCGCCTACCACGTGGCCGGCAGCATGTGGTCCAGCGGCTACCACACCGGCGTCGACTTCGTCGTGCCGACCGGCACCCCCGTGAAGGCCGTCGCCGCCGGCACCGTCGTCTCCGCCGGATGGGGCGGCGCGTACGGCAACCAGGTCGTCATCAAGCTGAACGACGGCTACTACGCCCAGTACGGCCACCTCTCCCAGCTCTCCGTCTCGGCCGGCCAGACCGTGACCGCGGGCCAGCAGCTGGGTCTGTCGGGCGCCACCGGCAACGTGACCGGCCCGCACCTGCACTTCGAGATCCGCACCACGCCCAACTACGGTTCGGACATCGACCCGGTCGGCTACCTCCGCTCGCACGGCGTCGCCGTCGGCTGACCGCCACCGCGCACACCTTCTCCCTGACGCACCGAAGGCCGGACCCTCGATCCCCGGGTCCGGCCTTCGGTGTGTCCGTGGGTCGTATTCCCAGTTGAGGCCTGTTGGCGAAGTGGCTTATCTCACCGCCCGTCAACCCCTTATTACGGTCGCGTAGGTCACATCCGAAGGTGAATCATGGTCCGACGTGGCAGACGATTCGAAGAATGACAGCAGATCAGTGATCGGGTCGTACGTAGCGGTGGGGGACAGCTTCACCGAGGGCGTCGGCGACCCCGGCCCCGACGGGGCCTTCGTGGGCTGGGCCGACCGGTTCGCGGTACTGCTCGCCGACCGGCGGCCCGAGGGCGACTTCGCGTACACCAACCTGGCGGTGCGCGGGAAGCTGCTCGACCAGATCGTGGCCGACCAGGTTCCGCAGGCCGTCGAACTCGCCCCGGACCTCGTCTCCTTCTGTGCGGGGGGCAACGACATCATCCGGCCCGGCACCGACCCGGACGAGGTGGCCGAGCGCTTCGAGCGGGCCCTTGCGCGGCTCACCGGCGTCGCGGGCACCGTCCTGGTGACGACCGGCTTCGACACCCGTGGCGTGCCCCTGCTCAAGCACCTGCGCGGCAAGATCGCCACCTACAACGGGCACGTCCGCGCCATCGCCGACCGGTACGGCTGTCCCGTGCTCGACCTGTGGTCGCTGAAGTCCATTCAGGACCGCAGGGCCTGGGACGACGACCGGCTGCACCTCTCGCCCGAGGGGCACACGCGCGTGGCGCTCCGCGCCGGGCAGGCCCTCGGCCTCGACGTCCCGGCCGACCCGGAGCAGGCCTGGCCGCAGCTCCCGCCCCGGGGCACCCTGGAGATCCGTCGCGACGACGTCCACTGGGCCCGCGAGTACCTCGTCCCGTGGATCGGCCGTCGGCTGCGCGGCGAGTCCTCCGGGGATCATGTGACGGCGAAGGGCACCCTGTCGCCGGACGACATCAAGATGCGGATCGCGTCGGTGGCGTAACGGGCGTCGTGGCCCCGTACCGCGCGCCCGCCGGTGCGGGGCACGCTCATGCGGCCGTCCGGGCGGGGCGGCTCAGCGCACCGTCCGGTCAACGCCTCCTGAGGCAACGCGGTTTCCCGGGCGGGTGTCGACCGTTGGGTCCTCGGTGGGGTGACGGGTGTGGTGGCCCTGTAGCGGCCGTCCGGTGGTGCGGGGCGTGGTCGTGCGGTCGCCCGGGCGGGCCGGCTGAGCGCGCTCGCCTGGTCGACTCCTTTTGGGGCAACGCGGTTTCCCGGGCGGGTGTCGACCGTTGGGTCCTGGGTGGGGTGACGGGTGTGGTGGCCCTGTAGCGGCCGTCCGGTGGTGCGGGGCGCGGTCGTGCGGCCACCCGGGGCGGGGCGGCTCAGCGTACCCGTCCGGTCAACGCCTCCCGGGGCAGCCCGAGTTCCCGAGCCAGGGCGTCGTCCACCCAGCGCTGGGCCCGGGAGCGTGGCACCGCGCCCGGGTACGACGTCAGCTGCACCGCGAGCCCGTCGAGAAGCGCGGTGAGGCGCAGGGCCGCCCCCGCCGGGTCCGCGCACTCGAACTCACCCGCCGCCACGCCCTCCGCGACGACCTCGGCGATCGCCGCCTTCCACTGCTTGTCCAGGTCGCGGGTGACCTCCCGCAGCGCGGGCTCGCGCAGCGCCACCGCCCAGCCCTCGATCCACAGCCGCCAGCCCTTGGCCTGCCCCGTGGGCGCGTACCAGCGCACCGCCGCCCGCAGCCGGCGCAGCGCGGAGGTGCGCCGGCCCAGCAGCGCCCGCAGCCGCGCCAGGTCGCCCTCGGCCGCGTAGGCGAACGCGGCGGCGACCAGCTTCTCCTTCGACGAGAAGTGGTACAGCACCAGCGCGTTGCTCACACCGAGGGCGGAGGCCACGTCGGCGATCCGCACCGCCGTCACGCCCCGCACCTCGATCTGCTCGATGGCGGCACGCAGCAACTCCTCGCGCCGCTCCGCCACGCTCAACCGCACTCTCGCCACGCGGTCACCCTAGTCCGTCGCTCAGGGCCCGGCCGAAGGGACCTGCTCTCTCCGGCCACTTCGCGTGCCGCCGGCCGGGCCGCCTCAGCGGTACCAGCCGAAGCGTTCCGCGATCACCGGCAGGCGGTCCGTGACCAGGGCGTGGGCGGCGGCGCGCGGCGTGGACCGGTCGGCCTCCGCGCGGGCGAGCACCAGCCCGGTCAGGGCGCGCATCGAGCGGCGGATGTGCGCGAACGCCTCGTCGGCGTCCGGGCCGATGTCACCGAACAGCGTCCACCACCACCAGGCGTTCGTGGCCGAGTTGACCACCACGTCCGGCAGCACGGTCACCCCGCGTGCGGCCAGCGGCGCCTCCGCCTCGGGCAGCACGGGCATGTTGGCGGCCTCGACGATCCAGCGGGCGGTGATCCGTTCCTGCTCCGCGGCGCCGATCGCGTACGACACCGCCGCCGGCACCAGCACCTCCGCGTCGGCGGACAGCCATGCGTCACCGGGCAGTTCACGGTCGCCGCGGCGCAGCACACCGCGGTCGACGGTGCCGTACCCGTCCCGCGCCGCCAGCAGCGCCTCCACGTCCAGGCCCTCCGGGTTGGCGAGAGTCCCCTTGATGTCGGCCACGGCGACGACCGTGAGGCCCGCGCGCGCGAGGAAGCGTGCCGTGGCCCCGCCCATGGTCCCCAGCCCCTGCACGGCCACGCGGGTGCCCCGGTGCGGCACCGACGCCCGGTCCAGGGCCGTCAGCACCGACTCGGCGACCCCGCAGCCGCCCGCCAGCTCGTCCAGTCCGATGCCGTCCACCGAGACCGCGAAGGCGTCGGCGAGCCGCTTCCTGGCCGCCGTCTCGTCGTCCAGCAGCGGGTACACCGCCTGGACGGAGGAGATCAGGCCCGCCTCCGCCGCCGCGCGGTCCACCAGGTCCTGGGTGAGCCCGAGGTCCTCGCCGGTCGTCCAGAAGCCCTCGATGTACGGCCGCATGGCGCGCAGGTAGCGCACGAGCAGCCCGTACGCCCCGGGGTCCCGTGGATCGCAGTCGATGCCGCCCTTGGCGCCGCCGAGCGGGATGTAGCGGCCCTCGGGGTCGTAGTGCAGGGCCTCCTTCATCGTCATGCCGCGGGCGAGTCCGGCGACCTCCTCCAGCGTGCAGCCGGGCCGCATCCGCAGCCCGCCGCTGGCCACGCCCCGCACCAGCCGGTCGACGACCAGGAAGCCCTGGCGGCCGGTGACGTGGTCGGTCCACACGAGCGACATCAGGGGGGCGGTCATGGGGTCTCCCGGAAGCCTGTTACTGAATCGCCAGTCAGTATTCGGAGTGAGTGGGCGCCCTGTCAAAGGCGCCGGAGCGGTGCCAGAAGTTGCGCGCGGGCACCGCTCCGTGACCCCGGCGATCGAGGTCTGTCGGAGGGGCCGACCATAATGGAGGGCCTCAGCCACTCCACCTGGAGGTACCGTGACCGGTTTGCGTTCCCAGAGCTTCGGGCTCAGCGTGCTGCGGCCCGCGGCCTTCGGCGCGGATCCGGGTGGTGAGCGGCTCGCGCGCATCCGCCGGTCCCCTCACTTCAAGGACGGTGTCTTCCAGAACCCCGGCGGCACGGCCCGTACCCGGCCCTCCGGGTCCACGCTGGACTTCGCCAAGGTGTTCTTCGACAAGGACATCCGGCCCCTGCGCACTCCTCGCGGCACCCTCCCGGTGCACGCCACCACCTTCGCCGACCTCGCCAAGCCGCCCGCCACCGGGCTGCGGGTGACCTGGATGGGCCACTCCAGCGTGCTCGCGGAGATCGACGGACACCGCGTGCTGTTCGACCCCGTCTGGGGCGAGCGCTGCTCCCCATTCCCCTTCGTCGGGCCCAAGCGGCTGCACCCGGTGCCGCTGCCGCTGGCCGCGCTCGGCCCGGTCGACGTGGTGGTCATCTCGCACGACCACTACGACCACCTGGACATGCCCACGATCAAGGCACTGGCCGGCACCGACACGGTGTTCGCCGTGCCGCTCGGAGTCGGCGCCCACCTCGAGCACTGGGGCGTTTCCCCGGACCGGCTGCGCGAACTCGACTGGCACGAGTCCACCAGGATCGGCGGCCTCACCCTCACCGCCACCCCGGCCCGCCACTTCTGCGGCCGGGGCCTGCGCAACACCCAGCACACCCTGTGGGCGTCCTGGGCCGTCGCCGGCGAGGAGCACCGGATCTACCACAGCGGCGACACCGGCTACTTCGAGGGCTTCAAGGACATCGGCGCGGGCCACGGCCCGTTCGACGTCACGATGATCCAGGTCGGCGCGTACAGCGAGTTCTGGCCCGACATCCACATGACTCCCGAGGAGGGCCTGCGCGCCCACCTCGACCTCCAGGGCGGAGCACCGCACGGCGTGCTGCTGCCGATTCACTGGGGCACCTTCAACCTGGCCCCGCATGCCTGGGCCGAACCCGGCGAGTGGACCAAGGAGGCAGCCGAGGAGGCCGGCCAGGCGGTGGCGCTGCCGCGGCCCGGCGAGCCCTTCGAGCCCGCCGGCAAGCTCCCGGCGGACGCGTGGTGGCGATCCGTTTCGGAGCCCGTCGCACACCTGCGGCGTCGGACCGAAAGGCTGCGGACCGCCTCGGAGGTCACCCGGACGGACGTCGACCTGGCCGGGGAGCGGTGACTCCGGAAGATGCACCATGAAAGAAAAGCTGGTGCAAGGATTCCGTAAAGGCATCACCAAGCGCTAGCATCCCGCGCTGTGAAGCGCATTCTGATGCAGGCCGGCAACGCCCCCTTCGACGTGCCCACCATCGAAAGCACGCTGGTGCGCAACAGTATCCGGGGCAACGTCGGCAATCTGATGTACACCAACGCCGCCTACCGGCACATGGCCGTGCCGGGTGCCGAAATACGGGTGGACACGACGCACTTCGCCGAACTCAAGACCGCGGACGCCGACCGCATCAACGACGAATGCGACGTCTTCGTGCTTCCGATGGCCAATGCCTTCAAGTCGAAGTTCGTTCCGCACCTGCACATCCTCGCCGACCTCATCGGCAGGCTGAAGGTGCCCGTGGTCGTGTTCGGTGTCGGCGCACAGGCGAAACTGGATTACGACACCGCGTTCCTGAAGCCCGTCGACGAGGCCGTCAAACGGTTCATCGGCGCGGTGCTGGACCGTTCGGCGTCCGTCGGCGTGCGGGGCGAGTTCACCGAGCGCTATCTCGGCGAACTGGGCTTCCGCGACGTCGACGTCATCGGATGCCCCTCGACGTACTTCCGGGGTCCGCGCCACCGGATCGACCATCCGGGCGGGCGGCTGCTGCCCGAGGACGCCCGGATCGCGCTGTCCACCGCTCTGCGGCTCGCGAACGCGGAACTCGCCTCGGCCGTCAACGACTCCATCCTCCGGCGGTATCCCGGCCTCACCTATTTCGCCCAGGAGGGCCGGGACCTCCAGACGCTCTACTGGGGTGACACCTCGGTCGCCGCCCGGCAGTTCATGCCGATGCCCGACCTCTGCTCCCACCCGCTGATCCGCTCGGCCGACGTGTGCGTGCCCCTGGAGCCGCACAGCTGGACGGACGCGCTCGGTCGCTACGACTTCGCGGTCGGAACCCGCATTCACGGCAATATCGCCGCGCTGGTCGCCGGCACCCCGGCGTTCGTGTTCGCCCACGACTCACGAACGCTCGAACTGGCCCGCTACCACCACATCCCGCACCGGGTCCTCACCGACCTGGATGCCGGCGTGGACCTCGCGAGCCTGTACGCGGAGGCCGACTACACGGCCTTCGACGAGCATTACGACGAAGGCTTCCGGCGCCTGCTCGACTTCATGAGGAAGAACGGCCTCGACAACACCTACGAGGACGGGGACGGCGGCCAGGAATACGACAGGAGGGTCCTGGCGGCGGAATTCCCCCCGCCGTTCCGCCGCACCCATGCCGAGAGCGTCGACGACCTGCTCTTCCGTATCACCCTGCTCAGGGAGCAGAACAAGTCGGTCGCGCGGCAGGCCGCCAGGGCGGAGAAGAAGGCCGCCGCCCAGGCGGCCCACATCAAGAAGCTCGAGGCGGAACTCACCGCGCAACGGGAGTCCGGCGAGAAGCGGCTCCGCGCGCTCGAGGCGCAGGCGAGGAACCGCCTGCCCACCCAGGCCAGGCGGTTGGTCAAGCGGCTCGCCTCGAAGTGAGCTGGCCCGCCGCGGGACCTGACGGTCTGCCTGGAACATCAGCCCACGGGTGACCGAAGGTGACGGAACTCGTGCCGCCCACGTCACGGCATCCGTCGCCCGCGGGCCGGGACGGCAGACCGACCGGGTCCCGGAACCCGACCGTCGGACACCCTCGGAGGCCGGTGCGCACACTTGTGCGCACCGGCCTCACTGCTTGCTCGTGACCGGTTCTGACCAGGTCAGATCGTTTCCGTTCTTCTTTGTCGCGCCGATCCGGCGCGGTTATCGGTCTGTCGTACGACGCCTCATACCAGAGCGGGACGCTCTCCGGGTGACTTTGTCAACTGCCCACCGCACATGATGCGCACGCGACTACTGTGAGTGGCCGTCGGACGACGCAGGGCCCGAACCGGCCGGCTCTCCCGCCCGGCACCGCGAGGCGCGTGCGTGCACGCGCGAGGAATCAGGACCGACGGACCAGTACGAGGACGCAGATGTCTCACCTCCGTGCACCGGCCGCCCGTGCCGACCGCCGTGAGGGCGGCCGGCACGGCCGACCGGTCGCCCGACCCGCTCCCGCACTGCCCGAGACGCCCATACGGCCACAGCTCATGCGGCTCGCCGTGCTCCCGCCCGTCGCGGTGGCGCTCAGCGCCAGCGCGGCCGTCCTGTTCAGCATCCGCTCCACCGGCGCCCGCCCCGGGCCCACCCTGTGGGCCGTGCTCGCCGGAGCGGTCGCGGTGACCGTGGCGGGCATCCTGATCGCCGCCGTCGCCGCGGACCGCGCCGCACGCGTCGTGAGCGACCGCGTCGGCGCCCTGCGCCGCAGCGCCGCCCGCGGCGAGGCCGACCTGCGCGCACTCGTCGAGGCACTGCGCCACGGCGAGACCCCGCCACAGCGTGGGCCGCGCCGGGGGCCGCCCGAGGACGCCGACGACTTCGAACTGCTCGCCGCCGACCTGGCCCGCGCGCACGACGGCGCCGTCACCGCCGTCGTGCGGGCCGCCCAGCTCTCCAGCCAGGCGGGCAGCGAGCAGAAGCTCGAGGTCTTCGTCAACCTCGCGCGGCGGCTGCAGTCCCTGGTGCACCGGGAGATCTCGATCCTGGACGACCTGGAGAACGAGATCGAGGACCCCGACCTGCTCAAGGGCCTCTTCCACGTCGACCACCTGGCCACCCGGATCCGGCGGCACGCCGAGAACCTCGCGGTGCTCGGCGGCGCCGTCTCCCGCCGGCAGTGGAGCAACCCGGTGTCCATGACCGAGGTGCTGCGCTCGGCCATCGCCGAGGTCGAGCAGTACTCCCGGGTCAAGCTGGTGCCGCCCGTCGACGGCGAACTGCGCGGGCACGCGGTGGCCGACGTCATCCACCTGCTCGCCGAACTCGTCGAGAACGCCACGGTGTTCTCCGCCCCGCACACCCAGGTGCTGCTCCGCGCCAACCTCGTCACCTCCGGGCTCGCCGTGGAGGTCGAGGACCGCGGACTGGGCATGCCGGTCGGCGAGCAGAGCAGGATGAACGCCCTGCTCGCCGACCCCGACCAGGTCAATGTCGCGAGCCTGCTCGCCGATGGCCGTATCGGCCTCTACGTCGTCTCCCAGCTCGCGCGCCGCCACGGCATCACCGTGCGCCTGCAGACCAACATCTACGGCGGGGTGCAGGCCGTACTCGTCGTGCCACAGGCGTTGCTGGGCACGGCGCCGGGCGCACCCGGTGCGCTGACGCAGCCTCAGGACCCCGCCGCGACCGGCCAGTTGCCGGTACCTCGGTCCCCTTCTCCGCACACGTCCGGGGGAGTCGGCCCCGGCGGCGGAATCCCCGCGCAGAGCACCCGGGCCGACGAGGCGCGGGGGGTCACGGCCGACGCCGGGACCGGCGAGGGACACCCCGGAGCCGGCGGCAACCGGCCGGAGCCCGCGACCGGGACACGGGCCGCAGGCCGGGGCGGGACCGGACAGGCCCCGGCCGCCGGCCGGCGACGGCACGCGCAGCGCGGGTCCGGACGGAGCGCCGCCCGGAACGTGGCCGCACAGAACGGCGCCGAGGACCAGGGTCCGCCGCCCGCGCTCCCCGTGCGCGGCGCCCACGAGCAGCGGCCCAACCCCGCCGAGGCCGTGCCGGGCATCAGCGCCGGGGACCGGCCGGCGGTCGGGGCCCACGAGGGCACCCTGCCCACACCGCGCGGCGGCCCGGTGCGCGGCACCATGGACCGGCCCCAACTGCCCCGCCGGCGCGCCCAGGAGCACATCGTCCCCCAACTGCGCGGCGGTCCCGTCCCCCGGCAGGACGGGGACACCGTGCCCGGGCACGACCCCGGCCTGATGGCGGCCTTCCAGCGCGGGATCGGGCTCGCCGAGGCACAGCAGACCATGGAGCCGGCGTACGGGGATCCACTCCATGGGGATTCCGCACACGGGGCGTCCGAGCACCCCGATCCCGCGCACATGGGCTCCGCCCACATGGGCACCGTGGGCCCCGCCCCCATGACACCGGCGACGGTATCGCCCCATGGGCACTCCACACACACGGACGCACGTCCAGTGGACGTACTCCCCATGGACGCGAACCCCATGGCCGGACACCCCATGAGCGCCGGCCCCCTGGAGCCGGCGCCCATACCCCAGGCGCACGCCCACACGCCCGCATCCGAGGGCACCGGCCGAACCGACGGGAGCGCACCGGCCGGATGACCGCCCTCTCCAGTCCCGTACCGACCCCCACCCCCAGCGCTCCCGCAGACCTTCGTACCCCAAGGAGTCGATCCACCATGGCCAGCGATGCGCCGACCGCCCAGGCATCCGACCTCGACTGGCTGCTGAGCGGCCTCGTGCAGCGCGTACCACACACCACCAGCGCGGTACTCCTGTCCTGCGACGGACTGGTGAAGTCCGTGCACGGCCTCGACGCCGACAGCGCCGACCACATGGCGGCCCTCGCCTCCGGCCTGTACTCCCTCGGCCGCAGCGCGGGCGTCCGGTTCGGCGACGGCGGAGACGTCCGCCAGGTCGTCGTGGAACTCGACTCGACGCTGCTGTTCGTCACCACCGCCGGCTCCGGCACCTGCCTCGCCGTGCTCGCCGGCCGCGAGGCCGACGCCGCCGTGCTCGGTTACGAGATGGCGATGCTGGTCAAGAGCGTCCGCCCGTACCTGGTGACCGCGCCCCGGCAGCACGCCGTCGAATCCACGGCGACGAGGCCTTGAGCGTGGCCGCAGCCGGCGACGGGCCCTGGCTCGACGACGCGGCCGGACGGCTGGTGCGCCCCTTCACGGTCAGCAACGGACGCACCAAGCCCACCATCGCCCTCGACCTGATGTCGCAGGTGATGGCCACCGGTGTCACCCCGCTCGGCTACCTCGGCCCCGAGCACGGCCAGGCACTCGACCTGTGCCGCGCGCCCGTCTCGGTGGCCGAGGTCGCCGCGCACCTCAAACTGCCCGCAGTGGTCACCAAGGTGCTGCTCTCGGACCTCGTCGACTGCGGGGCGCTGACCACCAAGCCCCCCGCGTTCCACCACAACCCGACTGACCGGTCTCTGCTGGAGGCAGTGCTCGATGGACTACGACGACAGCTCTGACCCGTTCCCGACCGCCCTGAAGATCCTGGTGGCGGGCGGGTTCGGGGTCGGCAAGACGACCTTCGTGGGAGCGGTCAGCGAGATCGCCCCGCTCAGCACCGAGGAGCTGCTCACCACGGTCAGCGCCGCCACGGACAACCTCGACGGCATCGAGAACAAGGTCGAGACGACGGTCGCCATGGACTTCGGCCGGATCACCCTCGACCCGGAGCACGTCCTGTACCTGTTCGGCACGCCGGGGCAGGAGCGGTTCTGGTTCATGTGGGACGAGCTGTCGGAAGGCGCGCTCGGCGCGGTCATCCTCGCCGACACCCGCCGCCTGGAGGAGTGCTTCGCGGCCGTGGACTTCTTCGAGGAGCGCGGACTCGCCTTCATCATCGCCGTCAACGAGTTCGACGGCGCCCACCGCTACGGCCCGGAGGAGGTGCGCACGGCCCTCGACCTCGACCCCGGGGTCCCCGTCATCCGCTGTGACGCCCGCATCTCCAGCTCCGGCGTGCAGACGCTGCTCACCCTCGTACGCCACCTGATCGCCCACGCCCCGGCGCACGCGCCGAGCCACGGCGCCCACATGTGATCCCGCCATACCGCACACGGAGCCGCCATATGAGGTATGTCCACACCGACGGAGCCCGGCCATGAGCTACGAGCCGCCCCGTCCGGTCCGGGGTCTGCTGCTCACCCCCGAGGACAAGGAGGCACCCGCGCGCGTCTCCAGGCTGCGCCGACTCGGCCTGGGGAATCGGCCCGAACCCGTTCTCGACGCCTTCGCGGACCATCTCGCCCGGCTGACGGGGGCGCCGTACGCCATGGTCAACTTCATCGGCGAGGACCACCAGTTCTTCGCGGGCCTGTGCACCCCGACGATCGCGCCGGTGGTCCGGGAGGACGGCAGCAGGCCCGAGGTCGGCCGGGTCCTGCCGCGCGACCACGGCTTCTGCCCCCATGTGGTGGTCCGCCGCAAGGCCCTGGTGCTGGAGGACGTCCGCGACTACCCCCGCTTCGCCGGGAATCCGGTCGTCGACGAGCACGGCATCCGGTCCTATCTCGGCGCCCCGATCATCGACGGCTCCGGCATGGCGCTCGGCACCGTGTGCGCCTTCGACGTCGCGCCCCGGGCCTGGGGACGGTCGGGCCTGGAGACCATCAAGGCCCTGGCCACCGAACTGGCCGTACGGATCGAGCGGTCCGCGAACGACGGGCTGCCGATCTGAGTGACGGCCGCGCCGGGCGGCGACCGGGGGGCGTGAAGGAAAGCTGAGGCGGCGGTTAAGAAAAGCTCGATGGACCCCGGCCCAGGCATAGGGCAGATTGCATGGTGATTCCACCCCTCTGACCCGGTGCGGGCTTCTTCGGCATGTCCGCGGGCCGGGACCTCACCCACAGGAGCCGTAGCGTTGAAGGCGCTGGTCAAGGAGAAGGCGGAGCCCGGGCTCTGGCTCGCGGACGTCCCGGAGCCCACCATCGGTCCCGGTGATGTGCTGATCAAGGTCATGCGGACCGGTATCTGCGGCACCGACCTGCACATCCGGGCCTGGGACGGCTGGGCGCAGCAGGCCATCACCACTCCGCTGATCCTCGGGCACGAGTTCGTCGGGCAGGTCGTGGAGACCGGCCGGGACGTCAGCGACATCCGGGTCGGCGACCGGGTGAGCGGTGAGGGGCACCTGGTGTGCGGCAAGTGCCGCAACTGCCTGGCCGGCCGCCGCCACCTGTGCCGGGCCACCGTCGGCCTCGGCGTCGGCCGGGACGGTGCGTTCGCCGAGTACGTCGCGCTGCCCGCGTCCAACGTCTGGGTGCACCGCGTCCCCGTCGACCTCGACGTCGCCGCGATCTTCGACCCGTTCGGCAACGCCGTGCACACCGCGCTGTCCTTCCCGCTGGTCGGCGAGGACGTCCTGATCACCGGCGCGGGCCCGATCGGCCTGATGGCAGCGGCCGTCGCCCGGCACGCCGGCGCCCGCAACGTCGTCATCACCGACGTCAGCGAGGAGCGCCTGGACCTCGCTCGCAAGATCGGCGTGAGCCTCGCCCTGAACGTCTCGCGGTCCTCCATCGCCGACGGACAGCGGGAGCTGGGGCTGCGCGAGGGTTTCGACATCGGCCTGGAGATGTCCGGCCGTGCCGAGGCCATGCGGGACATGATCGCCAACATGACGCACGGCGGCCGGATCGCCATGCTCGGCCTGCCGTCCGAGGAGTTCCCGGTCGACTGGGCCCGCATCGTCACCTCGATGATCACCATCAAGGGCATCTACGGCCGTGAGATGTTCGAGACCTGGTACGCGATGTCGGTCCTGCTGGAGGGCGGCCTGGACCTCGCCCCCGTGATCACCGGCCGGTACGGCTACCGGGACTTCGAGGCCGCCTTCGCCGACGCCGCGAGCGGCACCGGCGGCAAGGTCATCCTGGACTGGACCGCGTAACCCCCGTCTTCCGTCAGCACCTTCAGGAGCTCCCCCATGTTCGACTCTGTCCGCGACGGCCTGCGCGCCACCCTCGACGAGATCCGCGCCGCCGGCCTGCACAAGCCCGAGCGGGTCATCGACACCCCGCAGTCCGCGACCGTGAACGTCTCCGCCGGCGGCCGCCCCGGCGAGGTCCTCAACTTCTGCGCCAACAACTACCTCGGCCTCGCCGACCACCCCGACGTGGTCGCCGCGGCCCACGAGGCGCTGGACCGCTGGGGCTACGGCATGGCGTCCGTGCGCTTCATCTGCGGCACCCAGGAGGTGCACAAGGAGCTGGAGGCGCGGCTGTCCGCCTTCCTCGGACAGGAGGACACGATCCTGTACTCCTCCTGCTTCGACGCCAACGGCGGTGTCTTCGAGACCCTGCTCGGCGAGGAGGACGCGGTCATCTCCGACGCCCTGAACCACGCCTCCATCATCGACGGCATCCGCCTGTCCAAGGCCCGCCGCTTCCGCTACGCCAACCGCGACCTCGCGGACCTGGAGGCCAAGCTCAAGGAGGCCTCCGACGCCCGGCGCCGCCTGATCGTCACCGACGGCGTCTTCTCCATGGACGGCTACGTGGCCCCGCTGAGCGAGATCTGCGACCTCGCCGACCGCTACGACGCGATGGTCATGGTCGACGACTCGCACGCCGTCGGCTTCGTCGGCCCCTCCGGCCGCGGCACCCCCGAGCTGCACGGCGTCATGGACCGCGTCGACATCATCACCGGCACCCTCGGCAAGGCCCTCGGCGGCGCCTCCGGCGGCTATGTCGCCGCCCGCGCCGAGATCGTCGCCCTGCTGCGCCAGCGCTCCCGCCCGTACCTGTTCTCCAACACGCTCGCCCCGGTGATCGCCGCCGCCTCCCTGAAGGTCCTCGACCTGCTGGAGTCGGCCGACGACCTGCGCGTCCGGCTCAGCGAGAACACCGCGCTGTTCCGCCGCCGGATGACCGAGGAGGGCTTCGAGATCCTCCCCGGCGACCACGCCATCGCGCCCGTCATGATCGGCGACGCGGCCCGGGCGGCCCGCCTGGCCGAACTGCTGCTGGAGCGCGGTGTGTACGTGATCGGCTTCTCCTACCCGGTCGTCCCGCAGGACCGGGCCCGCATCCGCGTCCAGCTGTCCGCCGCGCACTCCACGGGCGACGTCAATCGCGCGGTCGACGCGTTCGTCGCCGCTCGTGCGGAGCTGGAGGCCTGACCGGGGCGGACGCCCTGGAATAATCGAGGGCATGATCGAGGCACGGCGGCTCCACATCCTCCGTGCGGTGGCCGACCACCGCACGGTCACCGCGGCGGCCGCCGCGCTGTATCTCACCCCCTCCGCCGTCTCCCAGCAGCTGACGGCCCTGGAGCAGGAGACCGGCCACCGCCTGGTCGAGCGCGGCGCCAAGGGCGTACGGCTCACCCCGGCGGGCGAGATCCTGCTCAGCCACACCAACGCGGTGCTGGCCCAGCTGGAGCGAGCCGAGGCCGAGCTGGCGGCCTACGGCTCGGGGGAGGCCGGCACCGTCACCGTGGCGGCCTTCGCGACCGGCATCGCCCAGGTCGTGGCGCCCGCCGTGGCCCGGCTCGCCTCCTCCGCGCCCGGCATAAGCATCCGGGTCCAGGACGCGGAGGGCGACGCCAGCTTGCCGATGGTCCTGGACCGGCAGGTCGACGTGGCCGTGGCGGTGGAGTACCGGGGCGCGCCGTCCGCCGACGACCCCCGGCTCACCCACGTGGCCCTGTACGCCGAACCGTTCGACGCGGTCGTCCCCGTCGGCCACCGCCTCGCCGACGCCCCCGAGGTCCCGCTCGCCGAACTGGCCAAGGACCCGTGGATCGGCCCCTACCCCGGCAACCCCTGCCACGACGTGGTCGTGCTGGCCTGCGAGAGCGCCGGGTTCCAGCCCCGCCTCGAGCACTCCTCCGACGACTTCCGCGCCGTCGTGGCCCTGGCCTCGGCCGACGCGGGCGTGGCCCTCGTCCCGCGCTCCGCGCTGCGGGGCATGGACGTCACGGGCGTGGTCGTCCGCCCCGTCGACGGCGTGGCCCCGACCCGCCGGGTCTTCGCCGCCGTACGACGAGGGGCCGAGGGACACCCGCTGATCCGCCAGGTGCTGGAGGCGCTGGGGGAGGCCGCGCAGGCGTGAGCCTTCCGCAACACGCTCGTCTCATATCCGGGATAGCGTCCCGGATATGAGAACCGAGGTTTCCGACCCCGTCGACGCCCGGATCGGCGCCCGGCTGGCCGAACTGCGGGCCCAGCACGGCTGGTCGCTGGGCGAGTTGGCGGAACGCAGCGGAGTGAGCCGGTCCACCCTGTCCCGGGCCGAGCGCGCCGAGATCAGCGCCACCGCGGCAGTCCTGAACCGCCTGTGCCACGTCTACGGACGCACCATGTCCCAGCTGCTCAGCGAGGTCGAGGCGGAACCGGCGCCGCTGGTCCGGGCGGCCGAGCAGCAGGTGTGGCAGGACCGCGCGTCCGGCTTCACCCGCCGGTCCGTGTCCCCGCCGCACGCCGGACTGCGCGGCGAACTGGTCGAGGGCCGGCTCACCCCGGGCGCCGACATCGCGTACGACCGCCCGTCCGTGCCCGGTCTGGAACAGCACCTGTGGGTCCTCGGCGGCGCGCTCGAGGTGACCGCCGGCGACACGAGCCGTCACCTGGGCGCGGGTGACTGCCTGCGCATGCGCGTCTTCGGACCGACGAGGTTCCGCTGCGCCGGTCCCGGCGAGGCCCGCTATGTGCTGGCGGTGGTCCGGCCATGAGGGTACTGCGCTGGAACGACGCCCAAGTGCGCAGCGGTTGCGAGGAGTTGGCGGATCTGCTGGCCGACACCGTGGCCGGCGGCGCCTCGGTCGGCTTCCGCGCGCCGCTCGGCCGCGCGGACGCCACCGTCTGGTGGCGGGAGCGGGCCGACGCGCTGGCCACGGGCCGGCTGGCCGTATGGGTGGCCGTGGACGACACGGACCGGGTGGCGGGCACGGTGAGCCTGGACCTGCCCGACAAGCCGAACAGCCGCCACCGCGCCGAACTCGTGAAGCTGATGGTGCACCGCTCGGCGCGCGGCCAGGGCCTCGGCCGCCGGCTCCTCAACACCGCCGAGCGGGCCGCCGCGGCCGCCCGCATCACCCTCCTGCACCTGGACACCGAGACCGGCAGCCCCGCCGAGCGCCTCTACCGCTCGGCCGGATGGACCCTCGCCGGCACCATCCCCGACTACGCGGCGAGCCCGTCCGGCGAACTCCGCGCGACGACCCTCTACTACAAACGGCTGGTCCCGCCGATCGGGTGACTGTCAGTGGCTGCCGCTAGCGTGCGAAGCATGCCGGACGCAGAAGACGTACGCCGTATCGCCCTGTCCCTGCCGGACACCACGGAGAAGGTGGCCTGGAGCATGCCCACGTTCCGGGTGGCCGGGAAGATGTTCGCCACGCTCCCGGAGGACGAGACGTCCATCGCCGTGCGCTGCCCGAAGGAGGAGCGCGACGAACTGGTGCTGGCCGAGCCCGACAAGTTCTGGATCGCCGGCCACGAGGCCCAGTTCGCCTGGGTGAGAGCGAGACTCGCCGCCCTGGAGGACGAGGACGAGCTGCGCGACATCCTCGCCGACTCCTGGCGGCAGGCCGCCCCGCCCCGGCTCCAGGACGCACACCCCGGACTGGGCCGGCCCGGAGGCCGCTGAAAACCCTTCGGCGGCGGGCCGGGCGGCGTGGCATGATCCCGCGCGGCGGAAGCCCCGAGGGGCGGGGGACCGGGAGGGGAGCACAGGGGATGACGGGTACGGACGCACGGCGTGACCTCGTTGCCCGGACCCGGCGAGGAGCCGGTGCCGGCGGCCCGGCCCGGGCCGTCTGGTCGCGGGACTTCGCGCTGTTCTTCGTGGCCCGGGCCGTCGCCCGCCTCGGTGACACGATGCTGCCCGTGGCGCTCGCCGCCGGTCTGCTGGAGCACGGGTACGGCGCGGGCGCGGTCGGCCTCGCCATGGCCTCCTCCGTCGCCGCCTTCGCCGGGCTCGTCGTCCTCGGCGGTGTCGTCGCCGACCGGTTCAGCACCCGCCGGCTGATGATCGGCGCAGACCTGGTCCGGGTCGTCACGCAGTCCCTCGCCGCCTGCCTGTTCTTCAGCGGGCACGTGGTCCTGTGGCAGATCTGTGCCATCGGTGTCGTCAACGGTGTCGCCGCGGCCGTCTTCCAGCCCGGAGTGGCCAGCACCGTGCCCCGGCTCGCCCCCGACGTCCAGGGTGCCAACGGCGCGATCCGCATCGCCGAGTCGGCGGCACAGCTCGCGGGCCCGGCCTTCGCCGGCGTCCTGGTCGGCTTCGCCTCGCCCGGCGGGCTGTTCGCCGTGCACGCCGGCACCTACGCGACCAGCGCCCTGTGCCTGCTGCTGCTCCGGCTGCCCCCGCTCCCCGAGGGCGCCCGCACCACCGGCCCCGGCCTGCGCGCCTTCCGGGCCGACCTGGTCGAGGGCTGGCGGGAGTTCCGGTCGCGGACCTGGCTGTGGGGCGTGATCGCCGTGTGGTGCGTCTACATGATCGCCGTATGGGGGCCGACGGTCCCGCTGGTGGCCACCGAGGTCGTCCAGCACCACGGCCCGCGCGCCTACGGCCTTCTGAACTCGGCCCTGGGCGCGGGCACGGTCGTCGGCGGCCTGCTCGCCCTCAGACTCCGCCCCCGCCGCATGCTCCGGGCCGGCGCGGTCGCCCTGTTCGCGTTCGTCGGCTTTCCGGCGGCCGTCGGCGCCGGGCTGGGTGTGCCGGCCATGGCGGCGGGTGCGGCGGCGGCCGGGGCCGGGATGTCGTTCTGGGGCGTGATGTGGGCGACCAGCGTGCAGACCCAGGTGCCGTCCGACGTCCTCAACCGCATTCACGCCTACGACGTGGCCGGCTCCCTGGCGATGATGCCCGTCGGCCAGGCCCTGGCGGGCCCGGCGGCCGCCGCCCTCGGTGCCGACCACGTCCTGCTGGTCTCCGCCGTGATGAGCGTGGTGGTGGCCGCGGCCCTGCTCTCGGTCCCCGCGATACGGGGGCTGGTGCGGGCCGAGGCGCAGCCGGCCGGGCACTGACGGGTGCTGACGGCACTGACGGGCACTGACGAGCGCTGACGGGCCCCGGGCCACAAAGGGACGCGCGACCACCGACCCGAGTGCGGTATTGTTTCCCTGCGCGTTTCGACCGGGGAAACCCCAGGTCAAACGGCACCGGGACGTGGCGCAGCTTGGTAGCGCACTTGACTGGGGGTCAAGGGGTCGCAGGTTCAAATCCTGTCGTCCCGACCAGCTCTCGCAGCCGGTCGGAGGCCGTCTTCTCAGGGATGAGGAGGCGGCCTTTGTTGTGTCCGAGGGCGAGGGGTTCACGTCCGTCGCGGAGCCCGCTGTCCCCGCTCGTCCTTCTCGGGCTCTCCGTTCGGGACCATCGGGGGCTGGTAGCCGGTGGTGATCTTGGCCGCCATCGCGGCGAGCTGCCTGCAGGCGCTGGCGATCTCCCGCTGGGTCTCGTTCCGCTCACTGATGACCGCCGCGACCATGAGCGCGGTCAGCGCGGCGGAACCGTTGAACGCCTGGAGGGTGATCATCTTGGTGAGCAGGTCGTGACCGGCGAACGGGCCCCACCCCCGGGCGGCGGCGACGATGGCGAAGGTCGACACGGCCAGCGCGCAGGGCGCGGCCCCGGCCAGCTGGAAGCGGAAGGCAGCCCAGATCAGCAACGGAAAGCCGAGGAACAGCAGTGGCGGGGAACTGGTCTCGACGAGACCCACGGCGACCGTGGCCGCCACGAGCAGCAGCGCCTCCACCCACCGGGCCGGCGGAGCGCGCTTCGGCAGGCGTGCCGTGCGCAGCACGAGCAGGACCGGCGTGACGACCAGCACGCCCATCGCGTCCCCGGTCCACCAGACCGACCAGGTCGGCCAGAAGCCGCTGGTGCCCAGCACACCGGAGAGCACCAGGGTCCCGGCACCCATGGTCGCGCTGATCAGCATCCCGGTGAACGCGCCGAGGAAGATCAGCGCGAGCGCGTCCCGCAGACGGTTCAGCTCGTTGCGGAAGTCCACGCGGCGCAGCAGCAAGTAGGAGCAGACGGGCGCCAGGGTGTTTCCCGCGGTGATCCCGAGCACGGCCGCGAGTGACGGCCCCAGCGAGATGTTGGCCAGGAAGGCTCCGAGCGCGATCCCGGGCCAGACCCGCGGCCCGAGCAGGAGCAGACTCGCAAGCGCGATACCGCTCGGCGGCCACAGCGGAGTGACCTGGCCGCGGACCAGTTGCTGGAGGAGTCCCACCTCGGCCGAGGCCAAATACAGCCCGGCGATGGCACAGATCTCCACAGCGGTCAGCGCACCGCGCCGGAGCCGTTCATGCCGCACGACAGTCATCGGGCGACCTCCGTGTCGACATCGCCCCGAGACCCATCATCCGCCGGATCCCACGGATCCTCCACGGGACCGTCGGGCCACGGGCTCGGCGTCCCCGAGTGGTGGGGTCAGGTGGGCGGGGTGCGCAGGGCCAGGATGGCCATGTCGTCGTGACCGTCGCTGGGGTGGTGATCGGCCAGGGTCCGGACGAACTCCGGCAGCGGCAGGGCGGCGTGGGCCATGGCGAGCTGGGCGAGTTCGTGCAGGCTCCGGTCGATGGGATGGTCGGAGTGTTCGATCAGCCCGTCGGTGAAGAAGACCATCGTGGCGGCCGGGGGCAGGAACCGGGAGTGGTCGGGGCGGGGCTGCGCGGTGTCGACACCGAGCGGCAGTCCCGGCTCGGCGAGCAGGTACTCCGCTCCGCGTTCTGGGGTGATCAGCAGCGGCGGGACATGGCCCGCGGTGCTCCAGCGGAGCCGCCAGCCCCGTCCCTCCGGTTCGATGCGGGCCAGGGCGGTGGTCGTGACGGGATTGTCGGTGATGGCCTCGAGGGTCCGGTCGAGCTGGGCGAGGACCGCGCCGGGCGGCCTGCTCTGGTCGAACAGCAGGGCGCGCAGCATGTTGCGGGTGGTGGACATGGCGGCCGCCGCGTGCAGATCGTGCCCGACCACGTCGCCGATGACGACCGCCACGACGTTGTCGGGCAGGGGGACGGCGTCGTACCAGTCCCCGCCGAGCTGGCTTGGCTCGGCAGCGGGCCGGTAGATGGCGGCGGCGGTGAAGGGCCGCAGGTCCGGCAGCGTGGGCAGCAGGAGCCGCTGGAACTGCTCGGCTCCCACGCGTACCCGTTCGAACAGACGGACGTTCTCGATCGCGATGCCGGCGGCGCTGGCCAGGGCGACGACGACGTTCTCGTCGTGTACGTCGAACGGCTCACCGTCGTTCCGCTCGGACAGGTACAGATCGCCATAGATCTCGCCGCGCACGGTGATGGCGACGCCGAGCAGGGTGCGCAGGTGCGGGTGGCCGGGCGGGAAACCGGCGGACGACGGATGCGCCAGGATGTCGTCGACCCGCAGGGGCTCGGGGTAGCGGATCAGATGGCCGAGGACGCCCAGGCCACGCGGCAGGCCGGTCCGGTCCAGAGCATTGCGTTCCTGCTCGGACAGACCGGCCGAGATGAACTGCTCCAGACACTCTCCGGACTCGTTGAGCACTCCCAGCGCCCCGTAGCGGGCGCCGACCAGGTCCATGGCGGTGGTCACGATGCGGTGCAGCACCGCGGGCAGTTCCACCTCGCGGCTGATGGTCACCACCGCGTCCAGCAGGCCCTGCAGCCGGTCCATGGAGGACAGCAGGCCGCGCAGCTGTTCGTCGATCCGGCCCAGCTCGGAACGCAGGCGCATGTGCAGGTCGGGGAGGTGCGGCTCCCTCGGCGATCTTCCTCCCCTCACTCCAACCATCACGTCTCTCCTGCCCGCACGAGGCCCCACGGGGCACACGGCCGCGTCGCCTTCGATTGTGGCATCGGCGTCCCACCTCGGCGCTCTCACCTCGGCGGCCCGAGCGCGTCGGCCGCGGGCCTCCACACACGGAAAGGCCGAGTGAGAGGTGGCGGGTGAGGCCGTGTCCCCGGGCTCCGGGAGGCCTCAGGAGGTCCGCTCGTCCTCCCGGGACGCCGTGAGGTAGCCGACCAGCCCGAGGATCGCCACGGTCCAGGACAGCGTCACCGGACCGAGCCCCAGGCCGAGGCCGCCCCGGTGCGGCTCCAGGGCCAGCCAGTCGGCGATCGAGGCGCCGAGGGGACGGGTGATGACGTACGCCGTCCAGAAAGCGGCCACCGCGCCCAGGACGCCCGCACGGTGGGCGAGGGCCGGGACGCAGATGGCCACGGCGAACAGGACGACCGAGCCGGCATAGCCGAGGCCGACGTTCGCCGTGAGGTCGCCGGCGGCGGTGCCGAGCGCGAACGTGGCGAGGACGGCGGCCCAGTAGAACGTCTCGCGGCGGCGGGTGCGGATGCCGTGGATCGACAGGGTCCGCTCGCTCGCGTACCAGAGGGCGAACACGGCGGCCAGGACGACCATGAACAGCGGCGTCGACAGGGTGTAGGGGACGCCCAGGCCGACGTGCAGGACGTCGGCCGCCATCGTGCCGAAGACGCTGACCGTGACGATCGCCGTCCAGTAGACCCAGGGCACGTACCGGCGCACGGCGAACTGGAGCACGAGCGACGCCACGAAGGCGACACCGCCGAGACCGACCGCCGGTACCGGGCCGAGGAGGCGCGCCAGGTAGTCGGAGGCGGTCTCGCCCATGCCGGTGGTGAGGACCTTGATGATCCAGAAGTAGACGGTGACCTCGGGCACCTTGTTCGCGCCCTCGCGGAGGCGGGCGCGGGCTTCGGCGTGGGGCCGCCGGTCGAGGACGGGCTCTGTGCTCATGGCCCGCACCCTCGCATGATCAACAGCCTTCTCCCCAGCCCCCTTTGCCATTGTTTTGGGGCTTCTGGTGCAGGTGTTGCCACACGCTCCCGCGGGCCTGAACGCAACCTGAACGGAAGCGGGAAAGCCCTGGTCGGGGCCCTGACTGGCCTGATAGACAGGCCAGTCACCCAGGCTCCGGCGTCAGGACACCACGCCCACGTGCGCGAGCGCCTGCTTCAGCAGCGCCCCGTGGCCGCCCGGCATCTCGCTCTGCACGGCCGGCGAGGCTGCCTCCTGCGGGCTGAACCACACCAGGTCCAGCGCGTCCTGCCGGGGCCGGCAGTCGCCGGTCACCGGGACGACGTAGGCGAGGGACACCGCGTGCTGACGCGGGTCGTGGTACGCCGTGACGCCGGCCGTGGGGAAGTACTCCGCGACCGTGAACGGCTGCAGGGACGCCGGCACCCGGGGCAGCGCGACCGGGCCGAGGTCCTTCTCCAGGTGGCGCAGCAGGGCGTCGCGGACCCGCTCGTGGTGCAGGACGCGGCCGGAGACCAGGGTTCGGCTGACCGTTCCGTCCGGGCCGATGCGCAGCAGCAGTCCGATGCTCGTGACTTCGCCGCTGTCGTCCACGCGCACGGGCACGGCCTCGACGTACAGGATCGGCATTCGGGCCCTGGCCATTTCCAGCTCGTCCGTGGACAGCCAGCCGGGCGTGGTTTCGGTCATGTCAGACATTGCTTGATCATACTTTCCGGTGGGGCGCCCGCTCAGTCGCGGGCCGCATCGTTTTCGGGCAGTCCGTACAGTCGGCGGGCGTTGTCGCGGCCCGTCCAGGCCGCGATGCGCAGGGCGTCGGGCAGGCTCAACTCGTCGGCGTCGACCCGGGCTTGCAGCATTTCGGCCAGTCCCTGCCGGAAGGACACCGCGCCCAGGTGGTGGAACTCGGCCACACCGTAGGCATCGGAGCTGTACAGCAGTTTGCGGAACGGGGTGATCTCCAGCGCCTCCTCCAGCACCGCCTGGGAGCGGGCCGGGCCGGTGTAGTGCAGGGCCAGGCCGACATCCAGGTGGACCTGTTCGAACACCGCGGCCAGATAGGCGGCCTGGCGGTGGTACGGCCAGCAGTGCAGCAGCAGGACCGGGATCGTGCCGGCCGTCAGGTGCAGCCAGTCGGTGAGCAGGGCTGGGTCGGCGCGGTGCAGCCGTACGTCGGGGTCGCCGAAGCCGGTGTGCAGCTGGAGCGGCAGGCCTAGGTCGACGGCGGTCCACAGCAGGTGCCGCACCAGGACCCGGTCGGTCAGCCGGCCGCCGTGCGCGAGCCAGCGCCGGGCGGCCTCCGTCACCTGCGCTCCCGTGGGCCGCTCGGGGGCGAGGGCGAAGCCGGTGCGGTAGGCCGCCACCGACTTCACCGCGACCACGCCCGGCCGCCTTACGGCCTCCTCGGCCGCGGCCCGGAACACGGCCGGGTACTCACCCGCCTCCACACCCCGCGCGGCCACCTCCTCGGCGACCCGCTCCAGCCGTACGACCTCGTAGCCGGTGGCACCGGCGGCCTCGGCGAGTTCGGCGGGGGAGGTGACGGGGTGCGGGGCGTAGCCGGTGTCGACGCAGAGGACGCCGACTCCCGCGGCCCTCAGGAAGCGCCGGTTGACCTCGTGCGGGCCCAGGGCGGAGCGCCGGGCCAGGTAGTCGGCGGCCGGCGCGTGCCGGGGCAGGTCCAGCAGCGGCGCACAGTGCCGGCGTACGGCCACGCCGACCGGGCTGTCGAAGGGGGAGACTCCGGGCCAGGCGTCGCCCTCGGTGATCAGCGACTCGAACTGCCCGGGCGGGAGATCGACCGTCACGGCGCCGTGGCAGTGGTGGTCGACCAGGGGGAGCGCGGCGAGCGCCTCGTGGACCGGGCCGGGGGCGGACACGGTCAGTACTTCCAGCGGTAGGCGGCCGCCACCTGCGCGTCGTCCAGGCCGTCCACGGCCGCGGCCTCTCCGAGCCGTACGGCGGTCACCGCGTCCGCCAGGACCGGTCCCAGCGCGGCCCGCAGCACCTGGTCGGCCCCGAACTCCTCGACGGCCCCCGGCAGTGACCGCGGCAGCCGCCGTACGCCGAGGGCGGCCGCCTCGTCCGGGCCGAAGCGGGCCGGGTCCCCGGTGATCTCCTCCGGCAGTGGCAGGGACGCCGTCATCCCGTCGAGCCCGGCGGCGATGACGCAGCCCAGCGCTAGGTAGGGGTTGGCGGCCAGGTCGACCGGCTTGACCTCCATGTTCGCCTCCTGGTCCTGGCGGCCCGCCGTGCCGGTGACGATCCGCAGCGCGGCCTCGCGGGTCTCCCGGCCCCAGGCGGTGAACACCCCCGCCCACTGGGAGGGCTTGAGCCGCAGATAGCTGACCGGGCTCGGCGCGGTCACCGCCGTCAGCGCCGGTAGGTGGGCGAGCACCCCGGCCGCGAACGACTCGGCCTCGGCCGTCATGCCGTACCGGCCCTCGCCGCCGGAGTGCAGGTTCACCCCGCCGCGCCAGCAGGACAGGTGCAGATGGCCGCCGTTGCCGACCCCTTCGGCGAGGACGGCGGGCGCGAAGGACACCCGCAGTCCGTGGCGCTGCGCCACCGCCCGGATCGTCTGCCGCACCAGCACGCTCCGGTCGGCCGCCGCCACCGGGTCCAGCGCGCCCACCGAGACCTCGAACTGCCCGGCCGCGTACTCGGGATGGATCTGGTCGACGTCCACGTCCTGGTCCGCGAGCGCGGCCAGCAGGTCGGCGGTGCAGTCGCTCAGTTCCACCTGCCGGACGGCGCCGTACGCCGGTCCGCGGACCGCCGGGACGAACTCACCGGCGGGCGCCGAGCCGAGCCCGACCGTCCACTCGATCTCGACGGCCGCCCGGAAGGCGAGCCCGTACCGTTCGGCGGCGTCCGCGACGATCCGGCGCAGGAAGGTGCGGGCGCAGCCGGGGTGCCGCTCGCCCTCCTGGGTGATGCGGTCCACGGGCGCCCACGCCCAGCCGGGCTGCCCCGCGAGGGGCACCAGCTGGTCGAGGTCCGGGTAGAGCCTGAGGTCGCCGTCGGGGGAGCCGAGGACGTCGGTGGTGACGATCGAGTCGTCGGCCAGGAACGTGTCGAACACCGGCGACATGCCCACACCCCAGGCGACGGCCGACTCCAGCCGGGCCGTGGGGATCGTCTTGACCCGGCCGACGCCCGCGGTGTCCACGTACGCCAGGACGATCCCGTGCACCCCTCGGGCGGCCAGCTCGGCGGTGAGCGCGGCGACCCGCCTCAGGTCGCCGGGGCGCCCGCCGGGCACCGGGTCGGCAAGGCTGGTCATACGTCCTCCTCGACGGGCTCGGCCCCCGCGCGACCGGGGTGCGGGGGCGGGCTCGGCCCTCGCGGGGTCAGGGTTTCACGGCCACCGCGCCGTACTGCGGTACCGCGGGGGCGTCGGCCTCGGCGCGCCACTGCGAGCACGGCACCAGACCCGGCTCGACCAGCTCCAGACCGTCGAGGAACGCGGCGATCTCGGCGTGGCCGCGGGCGGTGATCGGCGGGGTGGCGTTGGCGTTCCAGAACTCCATGGCGGCGAGATTGCCCCCGCCGCCGACCTCGGCGTCGAAGGTCGGGTGGGTGAGCACCAGGTGGCTGCCGGAGGGGACCTCCGCCATGATCCGGCGCACGATGTCCCGGGCCTCCTCGGTGTCCAGGACGAAGTTGAGGATGCCCAGCATCATCACCGCGACCGGCCGGTCCAGGTCCAGGGTGTCCGCGGCGCGCCGGACGATGGCGTCCGGGTCGCGCACGTCGGCGTCGATGTAGTCGGTCACGCCCTCGGGGGAGCTGGTGAGCAGGGAGCGGGCGTGCACGAGCACGATCGGGTCGTTGTCGACGTACACGATCCGGGACTCGGGGGCGACCCGCTGGGCGATCTCGTGGGTGTTGTCGACCGTCGGCAGCCCGGTGCCGACGTCGAGGAACTGGCGCAGTCCGCGCTCGGCGGCCAGGAAGCGCACCGCCCGGCCCAGGAAGTCCCGGTCCGCGCGGGCCACGGCCCGGATCACCGGGAACATCCCGGCGACGTGCTCGCCGACCCGCTGGTCGACCTCGTAGTTGTCCTTGCCGCCGATCCAGTAGTTCCAGACCCGGGCGTTGTGCGCCACGGAGGTGTTCAGCCGCGCCGATCCGGCCGTCGGGGAATGCCCCTCGGTCACGTGTCCGCCCTTCTCGCGTGCGGTCGTCCGCCGTCATTGTGCCGCCCCTTGATCGCGCTGTCCCGGGAAACGCGCACCGTGACGGCTCCGGCACCCTCCGGGGTGACCGCCTGCATGAGGAACACTGGACAGCGGTTTCCGCCCGCCCGTGCGTTCCCGACCGGAAGAAGGACATGCCCGCCACGCCCGCGTCGCTCCTCGACACCCCCACCCCGCCCGCCGGCCCCGCCGACATCCGGCTCGTCGTCACCGACATGGACGGCACCCTCCTGGACGACGCCAAGCGGATACCCGACGGCCTGTGGCCGATGCTCGCCGAACTGCGGCGCCGCGGTGTGCTGTTCAGCCCGGCGAGCGGCCGCCAGTACGCCACGCTGGCCCGGCAGTTCGCCGAGGTCGCCGAGGGCATGGTGTTCATCGCGGAGAACGGCACCTACGTGGTCCGCGACGGCGTGGAGCTGAGTTCCGACCCGCTGGAGCGGTCCGTCGCCGTGGATGTCGCCCGGACGGTACGGCGGCTGGGCGCGGACGGCGTCGACGTGGGCGCCGTGGTGTGCGGCAAGCGGTCGGCGTACGTCGAGCGGGCCGACGAGGCGTTCCTGGCGGAGGTGCGCAAGTACTACGTCGAGCACCGGATCGTCGAGGACGTCACCGCCGTCGAGGACGACGTGATCAAGGTGGCGCTGTTCGACTTCGGGTCCGCCGAGCACACCACCGCCCCGGCCCTGGAGGCCTTCGCAGCCACCCACCAGGTCGTCGTCTCCGGCGAGCACTGGGTCGACGTCATGAACCGCACCGCCAACAAGGGCACCGCCCTGCGCGGCCTCCAGCGCGAGCTGGGCATCACGCCGGCGCAGACCATGGTGTTCGGGGACTACCTCAACGACCTGGAGATGCTGGACGCCGCCGAGTGGTCCTTCGCCATGTCCAACGCCCACCCCGAGATCATCGACCGCGCCCGCCACCTCGCCCCGTCCAACAACGAGAACGGGGTACTGCGGACGATCGCCCGGGTCCTCGGTCTGTAGGCCCCGGGGCGGCGGACGGCGGCTGTTGGCCGACGGGGTTCGGCGGGGCCGTCAACTCCCGTTACTGCCAAGGTCGACCGGGGCGAGCCGCCCGACGTTCTGCCACGTGGTGGAGTCGCGTTCGGGGGCGCCATGGGCGTGTCCGCCGTGCTCTCCGCCCTGTACCGGGGGATCGGGGGCAGCGGTGGGCAGTGACAGCCGCGCGCGGCTCAGCGCTTCAGGCCGACCGCACCGTACAGCGAGATCGGGGCGTCCGGTTCGCTCTCGGGGCGCCAGTCCGCCACGGAGACGATCCCGGGCTCCAGCAGTTCGAGCCCCTTGAAGAACACGCCCACTTCGGCCTGCGAGCGGGCCACCAGGGTCACCCCGCCGACGGCGTACGCGGCGATGCCCCGCTGGACGTTCTCCGGTTCGAAGTCGGCCGTCATCGTGGACAGCACCAGGCAGCTGCCCGGCGCCAGCGCCTCGACCAGCGTGGCGACCAGGTCGTGGGCGCCGTCCTCGTCGGCGACGAAGTGCAGCAGGGCGATCAGCGACAGGGCCACCGGGTGGTCGAAGTCCAGGACGCGGGCCGCGCGTTCGAGGATGGCGTGCGGATCGCGGGCGTCGGCCTGGACGTACTCGGTCAGGCCCTCGGGGGTGCCGCGCAACAGCGCGCTCGCGTGGGCCAGCACGATCGGGTCGTTGTCGACGTAGACGACGCGGGCGTCGGGCGCGACGGACTGGGCGATCTGGTGCAGGTTCGGCTCGGTCGGTATGCCGGTGCCGATGTCCAGGAACTGGCGGACGCCCCTCTCCTCGGCCACCGCCCGCGTGGCCCGGCGCATGAACGCCCGGTTGGCCACCGCGGCGCGCGGGGCACCCGTGTCGATCGCCGTGATCCGCCGGCCCAGTTCCTCGTCGACGGGGTAGTTGTCCTTGCCGCCGAGGAACCAGTCGTACACCCGCGCCGGATGCGGCCTGGTGGTGTCGATCTCCTGTGCGGCGGGCTCGGTCCCCGTCACGTGCTGCTCCTCCGCTCGACAGCGCCCCCGTGGTCATCCGGGGGCGTGCGAGCAGTCTGACACGATCATGAGGCGTGGCGGAGGCACTCCTCGGCCACCTGTCTGTCCAGGGCGGCCCGCACCAACGCCGCTGCCAGCACGGCGGGTTGGGCGTCTCCGGCCAGCCCGGTCAGCCGGTCCGGGTCCTTCGGCAGGCCGAGCCGCTCCGCGCCGGACAGCGCCTTGCCGTCGAGGTAGGGCGCGACATCCGGCCACACCCGCTGGGCCTCGCGCAGGAAGATGTCGGCGCCGGCCGGGCCGATGCCGGGCTCCTCCTGCAGCAGCCGCTTCAGCTCGCCGGTGTCGCCGCCCGCCTCCTCGTGCAGCCGGCGCAGATCCCCGCCCCAGCGCTCGGTCAACAGCTCGGCGCCGTCACCGAGTTGCGTGGCGGTGCGCTCGTCGTAGCGCCGGTAGCCGCCCCGGCCCAGCGCGTCCACCCGTTGCTGCCAGTCGGCCTCGGCCATGCGGCGCGGGTCGTCCAGATGGTCCTCGTGCAGGGCGCGGGCGGCGGCCACCGCGACGGAGGCCCGGATCCGCGCGCTGAGCAGAAGGGAGAGCACCAGCAGCCGGTACAGCGGCTGCGGGGTGTCCCGCAGGCGGATGCCCGCCTCGTCGGCGTACGTCCGCCCGCACTCCGACAGCAGCTCGCGGACGACCCGTTCGTCGCGGTCCATGGCTACGGCTTGAGCGGGTCGTGGCCCATGGTCATCAGCCGGTGCCGGCGGCGGGTGTCCTCCGGCGTGGTCTCCGGCTCGGGCTCGTTCTCCATGTCCACCAGGTCACCGACCGTGTCGACGACCTTGTACATCACCCGGACGTCGTCGTCGGTGAGGTCGGTGCGCCGCTTCTGCAGGATCGCGAGGACGTGCTGCCCGGTGGGCGTGCCGGCCTGGTCCGGCAGTGGCTCCGTCTCCTCCTCCGCGTCCCGGACCTTGAGCCAGGCCGCGAGCTCGGCCGAGGTCATGTTCACCACGCGGTGGAAGTCCTCCCACAGCGCTTCGAGTTCGAGTGCGTCGGCCATGGGTTTCCCCTTCCGTGTGCGGGGGTGTGCGTGTACGTGCTGCCCGGCCGGGCTCAGGCGCCGTCGCGGGGCTGGTTCTCGGCCTCGAACATCCAGCGCTGCTTCTCCAGGTCGGCGGTGATGGAGATCAGCAGGTCCTGGGTGACCGGATCGGGCTTCTCGGTCGCCGAGATCCGTTCCCGCAGCCGGCCGATCGCCGTCTCCAGGGCCGAGGCCATCAGCTCCACCACCTCGGTGTCGCGCAGCCAGCCGTCCTTCGTGCCGGGCAGCGCGAACGTGGAGGCGATCGTCTCGGGCCGGCCGTCCGGCGGAACGCCCAGCGCGGAGGCGCGCTCGGCGACGGTGTCGGAGTGGGCGCGGGCGGTCGCGACGACCTCGTCCAGCTGGAGGTGGATCGAGCGGAACCGAGGCCCCACGACGTTCCAGTGCGCCTGCTTCCCGATCAGCGACAGGCCGAGCAGGTCCACCAGGGTCTCCTGCAGAGCGGTCCCGGTGACCCCGAGCGCCTCTTCGGACAGCGTGCTCCTCACCACGGTCATGGTGCGTTCGTCCCCTTTCGTCGTTCGGGCCAGGTTGCGTCCGGTGACGCGGGTGCCCGGAGCGAAGCGGGGCAAACGTGGCTGGTCACGTGGCTGGTCAGCCGGGGAGCACCCTGTCTCAGCCCGGGAGCACCCCGTCCCGGTCGGGAAGTACGCCGTCCTGGCCGGGAAGTACGCCGTCGCGGCCGGGCAGCACCCCGTCGAGGAAGCGGATCGTCTCCGCGAAGACGTCCGCCCGGTCCGTCTCCTGGAACACCTCGTGCCGAGCCCCGGCGAAGATCCGCTCGGTCGTCCGGCCACCGCCGAGCCGCTCCACCCCGACCCGGCTCCCCGGCAGCGGCACCAGCCGGTCGTCGTCCCCGTGCAGCCACAGCAGCGGCAGTGTGCCGACGTCACCGCCCTCGGCCACGGCCTCCAGGGTCCGTACGAACGCCCGGAGCGTCGGCCGCTTCATCGGACCGTGCCAGACCAGTGGGTCGGCGGTGTACGCGGCTCCCACGGCGGGGTCGCGGGAGAGTGCGGCCGGGCTGATCGGGGTGTCGGGGATCTCGTCCAGGGCGAGCAGCCGCCCGGGCAGCTCCCAGACCCCGATCACCGGCCCGGACAGGACCAGCGCGCTCAGCTCGGCGCCGTACCGCTGGGCGTACCGGGCCGCGATCAGGCCGCCCATGGAATGGCCGACCATGACGAGCGGCAGGCCCGGGTGCGCGGCGCGGGCCAGATCGGCCACGCGGTGCACGTCCGTGACCACGTCCTCGAAGTCCTCGATCACCACCCGGTCACCGACGGACCTGCCGTGCCCGACGTGATCGGGCCCGTACACCGCCGCCCCGTGCCCGGTGAGGACGCCCGCCAGTTCGTCGTACCGGCCCGTGTGCTCCCCGTACCCGTGCACCACGACGGCCAGGTAGCGCGGATCCGGGTGCGGCCACTCGCGTACGGCGATCCCGGCGAGGACGTGCTCGCGGACGTCGGCCATGTCTCCTCCAGCTGCCTCGGCGAAGGTCCCGGAGGATCTTCCCAGGGAGCCGGTCGGAGGTCTATAGTCCAAAACTAGCAGTGCTAATTAACTGGCTCTGCCGCCCCACCACAAGGTCCATGCTGATCCACAGCGTCGTCGGTCAGGAGTCCATGCCGTGCGTCCCGTCCACTTCGCGGCCGCCCGCCGCACCCCCATCGGCAAGCTGCGCGGGGCCCTGTCCAGCGTGCGGCCCGACGACCTCGCGGCGACCGTGATCCGCCACCTCGTGGCCGACGTGCCCGCCCTGGATCCGGCCCGCGTCGACGACGTCTACTGGGGCGCCGCCAACCAGGCCGGCGAGGACAACCGCAACGTCGCCCGCATGGCCGCCCTGCTGGCCGGCCTGCCCGAGTCCGTGCCCGGCGCCACCGTCAACCGGCTGTGCGCCTCCGGGCTCGAAGCGGTCACCACCGCGGCGCGTACCATCGCCGCCGGCGAGGCCGACATCGTGATCGCGGGCGGCTCCGAGTCCATGAGCCGCGCCCCCTTCGTGCTGCCCCGCCCGGACGAGGCACTGCCGCGGCGCATCGAGACGTTCGACACCCGGCTCGGCTGGCGCCTGGTCAACCCGGCCATGAAGGACCTGCACGGCCTGCTCGCCATGGGCGAGACGGCCGAGGAGGTCGCCGAGCGGTACGGCATCTCGCGGGCCCGGCAGGACGAGTTCGCGCTGCGCAGCCACCAACTGGCCGCCGCCGCCCGTAAGAACGGCCACTTCGAGGACGAACTCCTGTCCGTCGAGCGCCCGGACGGCGTCACCGTCGAGCAGGACGAGTGCGTCCGCGAGGACACCTCCCTGGAGAAGCTGTCCCGCCTCGAGCCGGTGTTCCGCGCGGGCGGCACGGTCACGGCGGGCAACGCCTCGCCAGCACGGGGGCGGAGCGGGGACTGGCCACCATGTGCGTGGGGGTGGGCCAGGGAAGCGCGGTGCTGGTCGAGAGGCACTAGGCCGTGTCCGCAAAGTCCCGCCCGCCCCACGACGGGGACTTGCGGGAACGACCCGGCGCTTTCCGCGGGGGCTCCCCGGCAAGGGGACTCTGAACCACAACCCCAACAAA
>NZ_JBWKFL010000010.1:40153-52589 GCF_056434305.1 Streptomyces sp. NPDC044061
TCGACAGCTGGGGGGGGGGTGGGGAGACGGGAGGGCGTGTGGGGGGAAGGGACCGGTCACCCCTTCCCCAAGCCCCCCCCCCCCCCCACCCGGGGTCCTTCCCCCCCACGACCTGGCGCTTCCCGCGGGGGCTCCCCGGCAAGGGGATTCGGAACCACAGCCGCAGCAAGGAACGGAGCAGCACTCCATGGCAACCCTGTCCGTCGTCGCCATCCTCGCCGAGAACGCCAGGCGGCGTCCCGGCAAGACCGCCCTCGTCGAGGGGGACCTGCGGCTCACCTTCGCGGACGTGTGGCGCAAGGCGCTGGCCCAGGCGGGCGCGCTCACCGGCCTCGGCGTGCGGCCGGGCGACCGGGTCGCCCTCATGGCCCCCAACACCGCCGAGTTCCCGGTCGCCTACTACGCCGTCGCCGCGGCCGGGGGGGTCGTCGTACCCGTGCACCTGCTGCTGTCGGCCGGGGAGGTCGAGCACGTCCTGAGGGACAGCGGTGCCACGCTGCTGCTGGTCCATCCGGCACAGGCGGCGACCGGACGGGCCGCCGCCGAGGCCACCGGCGTTGAGGTCCACATCCTGGGTGAGGAGTTCGAGAAGCTCGCGGCCGGCGCCGAGCCACTGACCTCCTACGTCACCCGGGCCGCCGACGACCCGGCGGTGATCTTCTACACCAGCGGGACGACCGGCGTCCCGAAGGGCGCCGTGCTCAGCCACTTCAACCTGGTGATGAACGCGACCGTCAACGCCTTCGACGCCAACGACATCCGCGCCGACGACATCGCGCTCGGCGCGCTGCCGCTCTTCCACGCATTCGGCCAGACCGTGTCGCTCAACTCCACCTGGCGGGCGGGCGCCACCCTCGTCCTGCTGCCCCGCTTCGACGCCGCCCGCGCCATCGAGCTGATGGTGCGCGAGGGCGTGAACACCTTCCACGGCGTGCCGACCATGTTCGTCGCCCTCGCCGCGGCCGCCGCGGACGCCGGCGCGCTGCCCGAACTGCGCGTCTGCGTCTCCGGCGGGGCCTCGCTGCCGGTGGCCGTACTGGAGCGGTTCGAGGCCGCTTTCGGGGCGAAGGTCTACGAGGGGTACGGGCTGTCGGAGACCTCGCCGACCGCCACCGTCAACCAGCCCGTCTTCGGCACCAGGGCCGGCACCATCGGCCACCCGCTGTGGGGCATCGACGTGGAGATCGCCCGCGCCGAGGTGGAGAGCCGCATCGAACTGCTGCCGCCGGGCGAGCTGGGCGAGGTCGTCATCCGCGGCCACAACGTCTTCTCCGGCTACCTCGGCCGCCCCGAGGCCACCGCCGAGGCCGTCGTCGACGGCTGGTTCCGCACCGGTGACCTCGGCACCAAGGACGAGGAGGGCTTCCTCAGGATCGTCGACCGCAAGAAGGACGTCATCATCCGCGGCGGCTACAACGTGTACCCGCGCGAGGTCGAGGAGGTCCTGATGCGGCATCCGGAGATCGCCCAGGCCGCCGTCATCGGCCTGCCCGACGAGCTGCACGGCGAGGAGGTGTGCGCCGTCGTGGTACCGGCCCAGGGCACCGCCCCGGACGCCGCCGCCGTCACCGAGTGGTCCAAGGAGCACCTGGGCCGGCACAAGTACCCGCGACGCGTGGAGTTCGCGGACGCACTGCCGCTCGGGCCGAGCATGAAGGTGCTGAAGCGGGAGCTGCGGGCGCGGTACACCGGCAGTTGAGGCGGGTCCGGTACGGAGGTCGTCAGGACCGGCCTGCGAGACGGTCCGCGCGGCACCGGATGCGTGCGCATAGCATCGGACCTCGCATGAACACGATGACGCTCTGGCACATATCCGGCTGGGAGTTCGCCGCCCTGGCCTTCGCGGCGCTGCTCGTCGGCTTCTCCAAGACCGCCGTCAGCGGGGCCAACACGGTCAGCCTCGCGATCTTCGCGGCGGTCCTGCCCGCCCGCGCCTCCACCGGTGTGCTGCTGCCGGTCCTGATCGCGGGCGACGTCCTCGCCGTCCTCACCTACCGGCGGCACGCCCACTGGCCCACGCTGTGGCGGCTGTTCCCGGCGGTGGCGGCCGGCGTGGTCGTCGGCACGCTGTTCCTGGTGTGGGCCGACGACGGGGTCGTCCGCGTCTCCATCGGCGCCATCCTGCTGCTGATGGCCGGTGTCACCCTGTGGCGGCGGCGCCGGGCCGCGGCGCAGGACGCGCCGGACGCGGTGACCACCCGGGCGGGCCGGACGAAGGCCCGCTCGTACGGCGTCCTCGGCGGGTTCACGACGATGGTCGCGAACGCGGGCGGTCCGGTGATGTCGATGTATCTCCTCTCGGCGGGCTTCCGCAAGCTCGGCTTCCTCGGCACGTCGGCCTTCTTCTTCCTCATCGTCAACGTGTCCAAGGTGCCCTTCAGCGCCGGACTCGGCCTGATCGACGGCCGCTCGCTGCTCCTCGACGCCGCGCTGCTGGTGTTCGTCGTGCCCGGTGCGTTCTTCGGCAAATGGGCTGTGAACAGGATCAACCAGCGGTTGTTCGAGCAACTGGTGATCGCCGCGACGATCGTGGGCGGCGTCCAGCTGCTACTGCGCTAGGCCCAGCAGCGCCGGAAGATCCGCGAAGGAGTCCAGGACATGGTCCGGAGTGCCACTCGCGCCCTCGTGTGTCTCCGGCCGGTACTTGCCCGTCCTGACCAGAACCCCCGTGATTCCCGCCCGCTGGGCCGCCAGTACGTCGGACTCGATGTCGTCGCCCACCATCAGTGCCTGGTCCGCGCCCACTCCCAGCAGGGCCAGCGCGGCCTCGAAGAAGGCCCGGGACGGCTTGCCCGTGACCTCCGCCTCGACCCCCGCGGCCCGCTCCAGCCCGAGCAGGAAGGCGCCCGAGTCCAGTTGCAGCCCGGCGTCGGTCCGCCAGTACAGGTTGCGGTGCATGGCGACCAGCCGCGCACCCCGCTGCAGGTGCCCGAAGGCCCGGTTGAGCGCCGCGTAGTCGAACTCGGGCCCGGCACCGCCGAGAACGACCACATCCGGACCGTCCTCGACCAGCGTGACCGCGCCGAGGTCCGCGCCGACGTCCCCGCTGTTGAGGAGGGCGCAGCGGGCACCCGGAAAGTGCTCGGCGAGGTGGACCGCGGTGACGGCGGGCGCGGTCAGCACGTCCTGCGCGCTCACCTCGAAACCGGCCCCCGCGAGGGTCTCGGCGATCGACGCCCGCGTGCGGGACGTCGTGTTGGTCACCAGAGCCACGCCGAGCCCGGCCGCGCGGATCCTCCGCAGCGCCTCCACCGTGCCGGGCAGCGGCCTCCAGGAGACGGTGAGGACACCGTCGATGTCGATCAGGACGGCACGCACGGATTCCATGGCTGGACCCTAGCGACCCGGGCGGCCGATCGGCCCGTACGACCTCGTACGCTCACTCCCATGTCCCCGCACGTCCTGATCCTCGGCGGCACCACCGAGGCCCGCCGGCTCGCCGCCGACCTCGCCGCCCGTCCCGGCGTCCGGGTCACCACCTCCCTGGCGGGCCGGGTCGGCCGCCCGGGGCCGCTGGCGGGCGAGGTACGGATCGGTGGCTTCGGCGGAGCGGAGGGCCTCGCCGACTGGCTGCGCGCGCACCGCGTGGACGCCCTTGTCGACGCCACCCACCCCTTCGCCGAGACGATCACGGCGAACGCGGCGCGCGCGGCCTCGGCCACCGGGGTCCCCGCGGTCGTGCTGCGCCGTCCCGGCTGGCGTCCGGGTCCCGGCGATCGCTGGCACGACGCCGGGTCCCTGGCCGCCGCCGCCGACGCCCTGCCCCGCCTGGGCCGCCGGGTGTTCCTCAGCACCGGCCGCCTCGGCCTCGCGGCCTTCGCCGGTCTGACGGACCTGTACTTCGTCGTCCGCTCGGTGGAGCCGCCCGAGCCCCCTCTGCCGCCGCACACCGAAGTGGTCCTGGCACGCGGTCCGTTCACCCTCGCCGAGGAGACCGAGCTGCTCCTCGCCCACCGCGTCGAGGTCCTGGTGACGAAGGACAGCGGCGGCGAGGCGACGGCCGCGAAGCTGACGGCCGCACGGGAACTCGGCCTGCCCGTGGTCGTCGTACGCCGGCCCCCGCTGCCGGACGGCGTGACGGCGGTGCCGGACGTGGCCTCCGTGCTCGACCGACTGGGCCTCGTCGGTCCCTGACCACCGAGCCCCGGCCCGAACACTCGCCCGCGGCCCCTGGCCCGCCTTCCGGTCAGTCCTCCCCGGAACCCGGATGCCTGCGCAGCAGATACGTGTCCATGATCCACCCCTTGCGTTCCCGGGCCTCCGCCCGCAGCCGCTCGATGCGCGGGCCGGCCTCGGTGAGCGGACCGGAGACGAGGATCTCGTCCGGGGTGCCTATGTACGCGCCCCAGTAGATGTCGATGTCCTCCCCGGCGTACTTCCGGAAGGCCTGGTGCGCGTCCAGCATCACGACGACGTCGTCCACCCCCTCCGGGAAGCCCTCCGCCAGCCGCCGCCCGGTGGTGATCTGCACCGGCCCGGCCACCCGGTTCAGCCCCGTGCGGTGCCGGGCCACCAGCGAGGAGACGCTGCTGATGCCCGGCACGACGTCGTACTCGAACGCCACCGCGCCCCGCTCCAGCACCTCCTCCAGGATCCCCAGCGTGCTGTCGTACAGCGACGGGTCCCCCCACACCAGGAAGGCCCCGGTGCCGTCCTCGCCCAGCTCCTCGGCCATCAGCCGCTCGTAGATCCCGGCACGCGCACTGCGCCAGTCCTCCACGGCCGGCGAGTACGCGGCACCGCCCGCCGCACGGTCCCGCTCCGGATCGCGGGCCGCCACCACCCGGTACGACCCCTCGGCCAGATGTGCGTCCAGGATGTCCCGGCGCAGCTGGGTCAGGTCGCTCTTCACCTCGCCCTTGTCCAGCAGGAAGAACACGTCCGAGCTCCGCAGCGCCTTGACCGCCTGCAGGGTCAGCTGGTCGGGGTCGCCCGCGCCGATACCGATGACATGAATCTTTCGCACACCCCGAGTCTGCCGCATGCCACTGACAGTGAGCGCACCGCCTCCACCTGCCCGGAGCCGCTCAGGGCGCGAGCCGAGGCGCCTCGGTCCGCGCGTCGACGGGCCCCGCCCCCCGCTCCACCCGCCCGGCCAGCTCCCGCGCCCACCCGGCGAGCCCGGCGGGACTCATACCGTACGGCCGGTCCTCCCCGCTCGCGGCCGCCCACTCCTCGATCGCGCCCCCGCCGCGCCGCAGCAGCCGGGCCCCACCGGTGGCGTTCCCGCGGGCCGCGTGGGTGAGCCCCACCGCCAGCTGGGCCAGTCCCCGCCACAGCGCGCGCTCGTCGGCGGGCCCCGACTTCCAGGCGTCCTCGAACACCTCGTGGGCGTGGAAGGGCTTCCCCGCGTCCAGCAGCGCCTGCGCCTCCGCGACCGTCTCCCGCGCGGTCCGCACGACCCCTTCCGGCTGCCGCGCGACCCCTTCGGCCCCGTACGGCAGCGGGCGCCCCAGCCCGTCCCGCGGCCGGGCGCTGCGCGCCCGCCCGTCCACGTCCCGGTCCCGGCCGCCCGCCGCCCGTCCCGCCGCTGCGCCTGCGTTCGTCATACGACCGATTGTCCCCACCCGGCCCCGGGTCCTCTTCGGCGCACCCCCGCCCGTGGGGTAAAGTGCTGTTCGCGCGATCACGCGGGTCACCGCGGGTAAGCGCATCGGGACGTGGCGCAGCTTGGTAGCGCACTTGACTGGGGGTCAAGGGGTCGCAGGTTCAAATCCTGTCGTCCCGACTTGTGAAGTCGCAGGCCAGAGGCCGTGTCGGAGAAATCTGACACGGCCTCTCGGTCATTCGTGGGGACCAATTGGGGACCAGCGCGCTTGACTGCGCCGAAGCGCACCTTGACCCAGTCAACCGAAGGCGACGCCGCCGTGGGCGGCGGTGGGCGAGTACGGACCGCAGCGGGCCCCTCAAGGCTGGGGCACACCACGCGGCCGCCCGCTGGGCCGCCCACCGTCGGCCTCCGTCGCCGAGGATGCTGGAGACAGTGGTCAGGGCAGCGGTCGAAGGTGGTCCGGCCGAGGTCGGCGCACGAAGGGCCGCGCCCCGCCGGAATCAGGCGGCGGGGCGTACCGGTTGTGGCTGCTGCGGAGTGATGGCGTGTCAGAAGGTGATGGTCCGGCCCTCGCGTCGGGCTTGTTGCGCGGTGTAGGAGACGCCGTGGACCTTGAGGCCGTCGGGGTTGAGGAGGGTGATGGTGCCGCCTTGGTCGCCGAGGCGGAACCCGTTCTCGGCCGGGACGGTGAGGGTGGTGCCGGGCGGGAGTGGGCCGGTGGGGAGAGGGAGGGTCTGCCGGTTCTGGTCGGCAAGGTGCCATCCCTCGAGTTCGACCGGGGCGGGGGAGGCGTTGAGCAGGGTGATGGTCTCGGCCTCGGGCGCGGGGCCGACGGGATTGACCAGTGCGGCCATGATCCGTACCGGTTCCTCGTGGTCGCCGGGGCGGTGCGGTGCGGTGCCGATGGGGTGCCCGGTGGTGTTGTCGGTGTGCCAGGCCTGGGACTGGAAGGCCAGAAAGACGGCGACCCAGCGGTCTTCGGCGGGCAGGTGCAAAAGCAGGGCTCCGTCCTGCCGGACTCCGTTGTCGGAGCGGAAGCGCCCGCTGTTGCCCTGGTTCATGTGGATGTCGTGGACGCCGTTGCCGGGCTGGAACCCGAACACCTTGTCGGCGGCGCCCGTCTCGGGCCCCCATTGTTGTCCGAAGGCGTAGAGGGCGGTGGTGGGATCGGCGATGGCCCGCTGCACGTAGTGGTCGAGCAGATCGGCCAGGTCATTGTCGGCGCCCACGAGGTCGGGCGGGAGGGACCGCATCGAGGCGGGGTCGAAGAGGTTGCCCCGGATGAAGTCCAGGGCGGCGGTGCCCGGCTGCGACGGCAGGGCGGTCCATCCGCTGCCGGCCGGGGGAAGCAGCTCCGTCACGGGGTGGCGGAAGTCGTCGTCGGCCAGGTAGAGCAGCTCCGAGGGGGCCTGCTGGGACTCGACGTTGACCGCGGCCCGGTAATGGGTGCCGGCGTCGTCGGTGAGGTGGATCTGGTAGTGCGGGGTGTCACTGGATCCCTCCCGGCGCCGGTCGACGGCGCGGGCTGCCAGCACACCGTATCTCTTCAACGGCATGACTCGTCCTCCGAATCGGTGGGAACGGTACGGCCACGGGTGGTCGCACCGAGGGAAAGACCGGGTGCAGGAAGGTGTCCGCTGCGGTGACGGAGCGGCGCGGGCGCCCCGCTCGGCGTGTGGTTCGGAGCGTGACCCCGACCTCCCGGGCGTGTACTCAGAGTGCACGCATAATTACACTATGCGATAAAGGCACCATGGCAGAGACGCTGACGGCCGCGACCGCCGAAATCAAGATCAGCTTTTCCGGCGACGACGCCCAAGAGGCGATCGCTGCGCTCGCGCTCCGGGGTGACGGGGGTCGCCGTCGCACTATTCACTTCTGGGACAGTCCGAGGAAGGGCGTCGACGGCATCTCGCTGCCCTTCCTTGAGCTCGGGGTCATCTTCCGTCTGCGCATGGACGACGAGGACCACGGGGTTGAGCGTGAAATGGACATGACCGTCAAGTTGCGGCCGTGCCCGCCGCTGCCGCCCGAGTGGCAGAAGAACCTCAAGGATGAGGGCGAGGACTGGGAGTTCAAGATCGAGGAGGACCGGACCGGTCCCGCCTTCAAGCCCATGCTGTCCGCGTCCCTGCAGGCCGACCGGAAGGTCGATGAGGAGCTTGTCGAGTCGGCGATCAGGCCTGAGCGCGGGGCGCTGGACGAGATCCTCACCAAGCCGCAGCGCCACCTGTTGCGGGATGCGGTCGAATTGGAGAAGGGTGACCTCAAGGGTCTGAGGGCGCTCGGCCCGGTGCGCGCCGTCAGGTGGAAGCAGGACTGGGACACTCTGCCCCACTCCGTGGCCATCGAGGAGTGGACCGTCAAGGACCTGCACTTCCTCGAGGTCTCGGTGCATGCGGACATCGCCGACGCGACCAGGACCGAGAAGCTGCTCGCACAGGCCCTGCGCAACCGCGACGTCGACCTGCCGCGAACCGGCGAGATGAAGACCCAGCTCGTGCTCACCGCCCTCGCCCGCGACCTGGCGCCCTGACGACACCTCAGATCGGCTCGGCGCGCGTACCGTCCCCCGGCATGCCGCAGACGAAGGACTGCCCGGCGGACCGCGGCACGCCGCAGTCGGGATGGCCCGCAAGAACTAGTGCGGGCCGGCGCCCGGTCGCCACCGGTTCGGCGGAGTCGGTTGCCCGGCCCGGGGCCGACGGCCATCCTTGAGCCATGACCGTGGGGGAGGCGCCGGCGGAGCGCCGGACGGTGTTGGAAGCGGTGTACGAGGAACTGCGCAGAATCCGCGAACTGGGCCTGACGCGGCTCCACCGGGCCGAGTTGACGGCGTTGCGCGAGGTGCTCGTGGCGCGGTCGGCCGGTGCCTCCGACGCGGAGGTCCCGGTGCCGGATGCCGGCACGGTGGACGCCGCCTCGATCGAGGACGCCCTGCGCCGCGCCGCGCTCAGCCTGGACTCCGAGAAACACCGCACGGCCGCACTGGCCACCTTCGGTCTGTTGCCCGGAACCCTGGAACTGCCGGGCAAGGCGCGCCGGGAGCACGCCGCCACGCTGCTCGGGCTGAGCGTGGAGCACTTCCGCAAGGACCCCGAGAGACTGCTGATCCGTCAGGTGGCGCGGGCCGTTCTGGAGGACCGTGCCCCGGTGGAGGACGGGAGTCGGTGTGTCCGGGCCGCCCGTACCGCCGCTGCCGCGAGCGGGCCGGCGGTCCCGGTCCGGGCCGGACGGCACGTGGTGAGGACGGCCTTCCCGCACGGCACGGCGGCCATCACCCTGCACGTCGCACCCATCGAACTCCTCGAAGGCGTCGACGTCCTGGTCTCCTCGGAGAACGTCTACTTCGAGATGTCGAAGACCTTCCGGCGCACCGTCTCCGGCAGCCTGCGCAGGGCCGGTGCGGTGAAGGACGCGGGCGGGCGGATCGTCGACGACGTGATAGCCCGTCAGCTCGGCACCTGGGGTGAGCGGACCGGTGCCCCGGGCCCGCCGGTGGCGGCGGGCACGATAGCCGTCACGAAGCCGGGGGCCCTGGTGGCCCGCGGGGTGCGCTGGATCTTCCACGCGGCGGTCGCCGTCCCGTCCGCGACGGGCGACGGCTACGAGACGGCGCCGGAGGCCGTGGCCGAAGCGGTCCGGCGGGTCTTCGAGCTGGCGGGCGCCGAGCGCCGCACCGGCGGAGCGCCGCTGCGCTCCGTCGCCCTGCCGTTGCTGGGAGCGGGCCGCGGCGGGCTCGACGCGCGCACCAGCGCGGAGACCATCCTGGGAGCGCTGGAAGCGGCGCTCGCGGCGGACCCCGACTGGTCGGTGCACCTGGTGACCCGCAACCCGTTCAGTGCCCGCGCCGTCCTCGACGCGCTGGCCGCCCGGCAGCCGTGACCTGGCTCAACCCGCCTCGTGCAGGCGGTACTTCTGCTGCGCCCCCTTGGGGCTGTTGACGAAGACCCAGCCGTCCCGGATGACGTACCGGTAGTCGCCGTGCCGGGCGCGGTAGCCGTCCGCGGTGGCCGTGGCGGGCACGGTCATCTCGTCCTTGCCGTGCTTCTTGCCGGGACGCAGCCAGGAGCCGTCGTAGTAGGTCTTCCCGGTGCTGGTCCGGCACAGGACGATGTGGTGCAGGGACGTGGTGTAGTCGTGCAGCAGCACCGCTCCGGAACCGTGGGGGATGCGCGCGGCCACCGACGCCGGGCAGGTGATGCCGTCCCGCGTCGAGCGGATGTCGGCGGCCCCGCCGTTGTCGCGGTGGTGCAGGTGGAAGAGGAGGCCGCCCGTGCCCGTGGCCAGCAGCGCCGCTGCCGTCAGCCCCCACACAACGGGTCTGCGACGCCTGTTGGGCGGCGGAGGCGGTGGTGGGGGCGGTGGAGGCGATGGTGGTGTGGGCCGGGGCGCCGGAAGGTGTGGCCGCTGCTGCGGCTGTGGCTGGGCGGGGAAGGGAGGTCTCGGGTTCGGAGCCGGCTGGGTGGGTCGCCGGGGCGACGGCACGGGGCCGCCCGGCCGGGGCACCTCCCGGCGTCGGTCGTCGGTGTACGCGTCCAGGATGCGCACCGGGTCGGCGCGGTAGCCCGGACGACGGCCCTGGGTCAGGAAGACCTCCCGCAGGGTGTCCCGCCACTCGGCCGCCGTGGGCCGGCCGGTCGTGGCGTACGGGTCGTGGAACGCGCGGTCGAACAGCCCGCGAAGCCTTCCGTCCAGGCCCTTCGGGAAGCCGGACGCCCGCACCCAGGTGGCGCCCGGACCGCCGCCGGTCCACCGGGGGCCGCCAGGGTTGAGGAACAGCCCGCGGTAGAGCGCCAGCGCCAGGGCGAACCGGTCGCTGTACCGGTCGTGCGCCGGGATCCTGTCCCGGGAGCGGCGAGGGTCCGTCCACTCGGCCGTGGCGACCCCGCGCACCGGCGCGGGCTCCCACGGCATCAGACCGTCGCAGTCGATGAGGTAGGCGTGGGTGTCGTGCTCCCGCCAGACAAGGTTCTTCCAGGCGAGGTCGCCGTGACTGAGCCTGCGCTGCTCGAGTTCCGCGAAGATGTCGCACGTGCGGATCAGCACACCCAGCCGGACCTGGGCCGACGGGGGCGGCGGGGCGGAGCGGGCGAGGCACAGGAAGTCCAGGGTGCGCGCCCGGAGGGATCCGTCGGCGCCGCGGAACATGAAGGAGTCGGGTATGAGCGGCAGGATCACCCCCGTGACCGTGCCGCCCCGGCCGTGGATCACGTCGACGGGCCAGTTGATGGAGGACTCCGCGGTGGTCGCGAGCCCTCCGCCACGCCTGCCGTGACCCTCGGCGCGGCGCAGGGTCTCCTGCCCCACCAGGGCCAGTTGGTGCAGCCGGCCGACGTCGGGCCCCGCGGGCAGCGGCTTGCGGTACTCCTTGTAGGCGTGCGCCCGACCGTTCTCGTCCGTGCACCGGTACAGCAGGGCCTGGCCGCCGTCCTTGTTGAGCGGATCCGGCTCCACCTTGTACGAGCGCCCCAGTCGGCTGACGACCTCGCGCATCGGCTACACCTCCTCGGGGCGCGGCGGCCAGAGCACCAGGGCGGTGCGGTCGTCGTGCGAGCCCGCACGGCGGTAGCGCAGGGAGTCGGCCATCGCCGTCGCGTCGCAGGGCCTCGACCACCGAGCCGCGAGCCAGGCGCGTACCGCCGGTGAGCCGAAGACGTCCTCGGCGAAGCCGTCCGAGGCGATGACCAGGCAGCTGTTCCGGCTCTCGGGCAGCGGCGCGTACTCCGCGGCGTCCGCGGGCCCGGAGCGCGGCAGCGCCGCGGTGACCCGGTTGAGCGGGCCCTCCTCCCGGTCGAAGACGGTGTCCCACGCCCCGTCCGTCAGCGTCAGCACCGCGCAGTCCCCGACCCGTACGGCCCAGCCGGTGCCGTCGGCCGGCACCAGGACGAGGGCGGCCGTGCACGACAGGTCGCGCTCGGCCAAGCCGGGCAGGGCAGCCTCGCGCAGGTGCAGCAGCCGGGCGCAGGCGTCGTCGAGGAGGCCTCCCAGCGCCGCGTGCGGGTCGGCCGCCAGGTGGTCCGCGGTGATCGGGCGTGCCGCGCGGCACAGCAGGGCGGTCAGCAGGGTGGCGCCCAACTGCGAGGTGAGGGCCCGGGAGCCGAGGCCGTCGCAGACCACGGCCACCAGGAGGGAGCCGTCGTCCGAGACCGTGAACTGATAGGCGTCCTGGGCGGTCGTGCCGCTGTTCAGGTGGGACTGCCCGGCGAGGCTGGCCGCGCCGAGCCAGCGGTCCCGCAGCACTCCCGCGTCGGCCCGCACCCCGGGGAGCGAGGTCTCCACGGAGGACAGACGCGGGAGCGGCAGGGGCTGGAGGTGCCCGATGCGCGGGGCGTCCGTGGGCAGCGTGCGGGGCGGTTCGGCGGAGGCGGCCTCTCCGGGGCCGACGGCGCCCGACCCGGCGGAAGCGGCCTCGGCGGGGCTGACGGCGCCCGACTCCACGGCGGGGCGTCCGGGTTCGGGTCCGCTGCCGGTGTGAGCCCCGTCGGTGCCGTCAGGACGCCCCGCCACGGCGGAGGCGTCGCCGGTGACCTGCCCGGCGGCGGCCGTCACGGCGGCCGTCCCGCCGGATTCCGGGACGCCGGCCCCCGCCGACGTCCCGGAGCCACCAGCAGGGGCCTCGTCGCCGGCGGCACCCTCCGCCGGCGTTCCGTTCCCGGCGACCCCGGTCCGGCCGTCCCCCGGCGCGGTCGGACCGGTCGCCGGGACCACCGGCTCGTCACCCTGGGGCAACGGCTCGCCGGCGGCCCCGGGGGGGGGGGGGGGGGGGGGGGGGGGGGGTGGGGGGGTGGGGGGGGGGGGGGTGGGGGGGGGGGGGGGGGGGAGGGAAGGTGTGCTGGAGAACGAGCGCGTCACCGGCTGAGTCCGAGCCGCAACGAGGCTCCC
>NZ_JBWKFL010000010.1:52599-92487 GCF_056434305.1 Streptomyces sp. NPDC044061
CGCACTTACGTACCCCCCCCCCCCCCCCCCTCCGCCCCCCCCCCCCCCCCCCCCCCCCCCCCCCCCCCCCCCCCCCCCCCCCCCCCCCCCCCCGCCACTTCAGCACGGTCAGCCCACCAGTCGCTGGTCGAGCGGCAGTTGCGTGAGCTTGGTCCCGTCGTGCGGGACGGAGAGCGCCCCGCCGGTGCCGGAGGTGAACGAACTGGACGTCGTGCGGATGCTCCTGAGCACCGTGCGGAGGATCTCCCGTACGGCCGCGCCCGCGTCGCTCTCGTCGGTGAAGAACGCGAAGCCGGTCGACACCTGCTGGATCGCCTCCCGGTTCGCCTGCCCGAACCCGAAGCTGACGATCTGGGCTCCGTACTTGTCCTCCTTCGCGGTGATCTCCGCCCGGGCGTGCGTCCAGTCCTCCCGGGCGTTGTGCTCGCCGTCGCTGATGAAGAACACGACGGGCTGGTGGTAGGCGCTGCCCTTGCCGAGTCCCTTGATGCCGTCGCGCAGCGCATCGCCGGAGGTCCGAAGCCCGGCCGCGAAGTTGGTGCCGCCCTGCGGCGCCAGCACCGGCATGTCGGCGAAGGCGATGTCCGTCAGCGGCAGGACGCGGTCGGCGCGGTCCGAGAAGGTGACGACGGCCAGACGCGCGATCTCCCCGGTGCTCGGGTCCTCCTCGATGGCCTTCTTGATCTCGGGCAGGGCCCGGTTGACGGCGGTCATGGGCGGGCCCGCCATCGAGTACGAGACGTCGAGACAGAGGCAGACGGGAAAGACGGCCGGTCGTTCGACGTTGGAGAATGCGGACATGAGTGCCCTCGCTCGGATTCGGAAACGCTGCACAGGTGGTGGACGGAAAGCTCAGGGAAGAGGAAAAGGGGGACTTCGGTGAGGCCGCCGCTCGCTTTTCTTCTCGGGCGTGAATTCGCTTCGGTACGCACCTCGAACGCCGCACTACGGATTCCAGAGAAAAGGCGCGACGGAACGTGTGCGGCGGCCGGAATATTTCCGGTGGCGGAATTCCGGGCCGACCGCGGGCCCCTGGACGAGAAGTATGCCCCCCGGCAGGCGAGAGCCGAAGCCTTTTCGGCCGATCCCCGGAAAATACCCGGAAGACGCCCGGCTCTCGCCCGGGGGTCAGGACCAGGAGGGGTACTGGCCGTCCGGCGGCCCGATCCGGATGCCGTACCGGTCCAGCTTCCGGCCCAGCCAGCGCAGGTTGTCCGGCTCGTCCAGGTCCCGAGGGGGCTCGGCGGTGGCCTCGACGAGATCGTCGTTCCCGCGCCCGTCGAACAGCACCAGCGACTCGTGCGGCCAGTCGAGCCGGGACATCCAGACGAACCCCTGCGCCCAGTCCGCCTCGTCGCGCAGCCAGTGCCCCCACCGCCGGGTGAAGGCGTACTCCGTCGGGTCCGAGTGGACCAACCAACCATCGCCCTGCTGAACGGAGTTGAGCTCGGGAATGCTGCGCAGGGACACCAGCGACACGTCCCGGAGCAGCCGGACCTGGGAGAGTCGCTTCCCCTCCACCTCCTTGCGGGGCAGGATCCGCGGATTGCCCTGGCCGTCGAAGCGCATGTCGCGGACCAGGCGTTCGACCAGCGCGGTCACCTCCAGGGGCGCCGCGTACAGGTAGGCGTACGCGTCGTTCGGGGTGCTGTCGAACCGGCCCCCGCCGAAGTGGTGGTCCACCGGGGTGCCGTTGAAGCAGGCCGCGTCACGCCTGCGGGAGTGCACCCGGTAGAGGACCTTGCCGGCCTTCCAGGTGACGCGTTTGGGCTCCGCCGTGCCCTTCTCGGGCAGTCTCGCGCCTCGGGCCATGTCAGTCCTCCTCTCCCACCACGCCTGCGGCGGCGAGCAGTTGTTCGTCCAGTCCCGCACCGAGCAACGTGGCCGGTACGGCGTCCAGCCAGAGGTTGGGACCGAGCCACCAGTCGGCCACCCCCCAGGGGTCGGCGGTCGCGCCCAGCAGGCCGTTGATCGTGAGGACCACGGTGCGCGGGCGCCCGTCCGCGTCGAACTGGAACGCCGGGAGCTGCTCGGTGCCGTCCCGCGACCGCAGCCGGATGACGTCGGCGGCGATCGCCTCCACGCCGAACGCCTCGCGCAACTGGTCGGCGGTGACCGCCGGTTCGGCGAGCAGCCGGTCGAAGGCCGAGGGTCGGGTCCCTGCCCCGGCGGGTGCGGGTCCGGAGCGGCCCTCCGCCGGCGGCTCTCCGGCCCCGAGGGAGACACGAGCGGCCAGCAGTTCGTGCGGCGCCCGCGCCGTCGGCGCGTTGCCGAAACGGCGGGCGACGGCGCGACGCTCCTCCTCGGACAGCGCCGTGCGCAGATGCGTGGCGATGGCGCGGGTGACCGCTCTCAGCCGGTGCTCGTCGCCGCCCTCCGCCACGAGTGCGAGCAGCGCGTCGAGTTGGTCCCGGTCCTCCGGGCCGAGTCTCTCCCGTATCCCTTGCCGATCTCCCGCCAGCGCTTTGATGAGGTGTTCTTCGAACTCGTCCATGCGCCCCTCCCGGAATCAGGACGGAGACGTACGCTAGTGAGATACGGTGCCTTTGGCAATTGGCCTGACTCCGGCCGCGGATTGGGGTAGAGCGCATTTCTCGCGCGGGGCTGCCGAACGGGCCGGGCCTCTGTCCACGAATGGGAACACGCGGCAATAGCGGGGTGGGGAATGACTGCGGACGCATGGGGGAACGGCGGTTCGGAGGAGCGCGCACAGTATGTGGCCGGGCTGCTCGAACTCGCGGAGTCGCTGCTCACCGAGGAGCCGGCGCGGAGCAGGACACCGGCCGAGCGGGAGCGGGGCCGGGCGGCGCTGGAGGAGGCGGAGCGCGAGCTGGCCGCGCCGCGCTCCCCCGTGCCGGACGTGGACGGGCACCGGTGGCCGGCCGACCTGTCGCTCTGGGCCGCCGAGATCCGTTACGCCCACGGACGCGATCCCGGCGACCTGGACACCCTGATCGCCCGGCTCGAAACCGTGCGCGCGCCGGCCGCCAAGAGCTGCGCCGACGGCGACCAGGACGCGGACCGTCGTGAACTCACCGAACTGACCTGCGCGTTGTCGCTGCACCTCGCCGCGCGCTGGGGTACGAGCGAGCGGGGTGAACGGCGCTCGGCCGACGCCGACCGGATCGTCGCCCTGCTCCAGGACGTGCTGGACGGACCGGACCACCACCTCGTGGCCGACCCCACCCGCTGCCGTGCCGCTCTGGGTCTCGTCCTGTCGGACCGGTCCCGCTGCCCGGACCACCACACCCCGGAACGGCTCGCGGACCGCCATGCCGCCCTCGGCCTGCTGCGCGCCGCGCAGGCGGCCGACGACCTCGACCCGGAGCTGTCTCCCGCCGTGACCTTCGACCTGGTGGTGCTCTCGCTCATCCAACTCGACGACCGGGTCCGGGGCGACGCCTCGCCGGCGGACCGCGCCGCAGCCGCTGAAGAGGCCGTCGGCCTGCTGGGCCTGCTGCTCCCCCTGCTCGCGGACCACAGTCCGGACGGTGCCGACGCGGCGGAACTGGGAGCGGACGTCTGCGACCTGCTGCTGGAACTCTCCACCTCGTCGCACGCCCAGGGCCGGGCCGTGGACTGGTACCGGCAGGCGCTCGCCCACCCCGGAACGCGGCCCGGGAACGCGCTCGACCTCACGAGCCGGCTGGCCCATGCCCTGTGCCTGCGCTCCGAGGAGAACCGGGCCGCGCAGCGGACCGGCGACCCCGCCCCGGCGGCGGACCGCGCGGAGGCGGCCGAACTGCTCGAACGGGTGCTGGCCGCCCACCCCGGCGCTCCCGTGGCAGGGGGCAGGGGAAGAGACGGTGCCGAACCCGCCCTACCGGACGACGACTTCGTGGCCCACCTCGCGGCCCTGGTCCAGGTGCTGTGGCTCGATCTCTCGGACGGGCTCCTCGCCGACGAGGGCGTCGACCGGCTCGTCACCCGAGTCCGGCAGCTCATCCCGTTGATCGCACCGGACGACACCGACCGTTCCGAACTGGTGCTGAAGGCCGCCGTGGTCCTGGCCCAGCGGGCCATCGCCCGCGGCATGCCGCTCTCGTACGACCTCGCCAACTCCGCCCTCGTCAACGGACGGGCGGATCCGGCCCGGTCCCTGGAGCGCACCGCGGCACCTGTGGTGGCGGACCTGCGGGAGGCCATCGCCCTGCTGCGCAGGGGCACGGGGCTGTACCACCACGAGGACACCCTCCATCTGTACGCCCAGGGGCTGCTGGGGATCGCGCTGTCGCTGGACTTCGCCTGCCGGCTGCCCGCGGTGGAACCCGCCGTACTGCGCGACGCGTTGCGGTACCTGCGCGTCGCCCTGGAACGACTGCCGCAGCGGGACGGACTGGGCGACGCCGACTTCCACGGCGCGTTCCTCCTCACCCTGATGTACCAGGTGTGGTTCACGGATCCCTTCACCCGGGCGCAGACCGATCCGCAGAACCCCGCGATGCCGGACGTGTCCGGCTTCCCGACCGTCGAGGACGACCTGCACCTGCTCGGCTCGATGCTGGACTCCGTCCGGGATCCGCAGCGCGAGCCGGTCCTCGTCTTCCTCTCCGTCATGGTGGGGCTGCTGCGCACCCGCGACGCCCTGCCGTCCGTCGAGGACTGCCGGACCTACACGGACCAGCTGCGGCGGGCCGCCGACCGCGTCGAACCGCAGGCCCACGGACTCCAGGCCGTCATGCTGGCGATCGCGGGCGCCCTCGGTCTGCGCGTGGTCCAGGCCGGTCGGGCCACCCCCGCCGAACGGGCGGCCGCGACGATCGCGCTGCGCCGCGCACTGGACCTGCTCCCGCCGGGCTCGCCGATGAGCGGCCCGGTACGGGCGGCGCTGCGCCAGACGGCCGGCGTGGACGTGCGGGACCTGATGCGTGCGTTCCTGTGGTTCCCGGGTGCGTCGCCCGCGCCCCCGCCGGCCCGGGAGGCGCGACCGGACGCGCCCGCGGGGGCGGAACCCGCCCCGCCCCCTGCCCCGCACGCCACCGTGCCGCCCCCGGAGCCGCGTCCGGCGCTCCCCGTGCCCGACCTCGCCGCGGCCGTGCTCCTCGGAGACGGATCGCCCGACCCCTTCGCCCTGCCCTCCACTCGGGTCGCCGAAGTCGTCGGAACCGCTGAGCCGATGAGCGCGCCGGCCGCCGCCGCCCTCGCGCTGCTGCACCACCACCGCTGGCTGCGGGAGCGCGACGGGGAGGACCTGGACACGGCCGTCGTGCTGGTCCGCAGCGCACTGACCGTGCTCGAAGCCGAGAACCCCGAGAACCCCGAGAAGACCGAGAACCCCGAGAAGACCGAGAAGACCGAGAACAGCGAGAGCGTCACCGCACCCGCCCGGTCGGCACTGGGCGACCGCTGCACCGAGTTCCTGGCCCGGCTGCTCCTCGACCGCCATCTGATCCTGGGCGACCACACCGATCTCGACGCCGCCGTGCAGGCCTATGACGCACTGCTGGAGCGGACGGCGGAACACCTGGTGCTGCCGTCGCTCGCCGGCCTGCTGGCGGGCTCCGGTGATCCCCGTGTCCCCGCCCGGCTCTTCCGGCCCGTTCCGGAGGACGGAATCGCCCCGTTCCGGGCCGAGTTGCTCGCGGCCGCCGCCACCGACCGGATGGTGCGCGCGCGTGCCCGGCAGGACGGCGCCGGGCCGTCGGCCGCCGACGCGCCCGACGCTCTGACCACGGCTCTTGCGGCACTGCCGCCGGACCACCCCCGGGTCCCGGCCGCACGCACCGAGCTCGCCTGGCGCGACCTGGAGCGGGCGCGCTCCCAGGGTGACGCGGACGCGACGCGGAGCGCGGTCGAGGCGCTCATGGACATCGCCGCCGCGTGCCCGCCCGGACCCCACCGCCCCGGCCTGCTGCTGCGGGCCGCCGCGGCGCTGTGCGCACTGCTGCGCACCGGCGACGGCACGGCCGGGGGCCCCGACGCGTCGGCCCTGCTCGACCGGGGCATCGCCCTGTTCGAGGAGGCGGCCGAGCACGGCACGCACGAGTACCACGGGTCCCGCAGCCGGTGTCTGTACGGCCTGGGCACCCTGCTGCTGGTACGCCGTCTGCGCACCGGCGACCCCGGCGACCTGCGGCGTTCGGCGGCGGTGCTGGGGGAGGCCTGGGCGCTGCTGAACGCGACGCCGGGCGACCCCTTCGCGGTCGCCCTCCTGCGGGTCCTCGCCGAGGCGCAACGTGCCCACGGTCCCGGCGACCGCGAGCACCGGCGCCAGGCGCTGGCCACCGCCCGGTCCCTGCTGACCGCGCACGGCCGCGCCGTCCTGCTCCAGTCGGGCGCGGGGCACGGCCTGGAGGCCGCCCGCACGGTGGCCGCCGACATGCTGCGGGTGGTGCGCTGGAGTCTGGCCGACGGCCTGCCAGAGACGGCGTTCGAGGCGCTGGAACTCGGCCGCGGGCTGGTCCTCAACGCTGCAACGGTCGGTGTCACGGTTCCGGTGCTGCTGCGCGCCGGAGGCCACGAGGACCTGGCCCGGCGCTGGGAGAACGTCTCCGCCAGCCGCGACCGGCGCAGCGTGCCGGACGGCCTGCGCCGCCGGGTACTGCAGGCGTTCGCGGGCGGTGACGCGGAGAAGCGGCTGATCTCCGCCCCGCGCCCCGGCCGGGTCGGACAGGCGCTGCGGCGGCTCGGCAGGGACGCGCTGGTGTACCTCGTACCCGGCGACGCCCCGGGCGGCGGCGGTGACACGCAGGGGACCCCGGGGCACGCGCTGATCGTCACCGCCACGGGCATGGTCCACGCGCTGCCGCTGCCCGGTCTCGTGGAGGCCGCCACGGGACCACTCGGCACCTACGCCCGGGCGCTGCAGGCGTTCCAGGCCGCCGGGCGCGGGGACGACCGGCCGGCGCCGGACCATCCCCAGGTGATGCACACGATGTTCGAGCGCACGCTGCTCCGGCTGGAGCGGGAGTGGCAGACGGCCCTGGACGCGCTCTGCTCATGGGCGGGGGAGGTGGCGATGGGCCCCCTGCTGTCCGCCACGGCCCGCTGGTGGCCCGGCCGGCCGGCCCGGCTCGTGCTGGCGCCCCTCGGTGCGCTGGGCATCGTGCCCTGGCACGCGGCCCGCTGCCCGGCGCCCGGTGCCGGAGCGGCGTACGCCTGCGAGCGCGCCGTCGTCTCCAGCTGCGCCACGGCCCGTCAGCTCATCGAGGTGGCGGTGCGGCCCCGGGCGCTGCCGGCCCACGGGGCGGTGGCCGTGGTCGCCGATCCGGGAGGCACGTCGGCCATGCACCGGGAGGCCGCCCTCGTCGACTCGCTGTACCCGGAGGTCACGGTGATCGGCGGCCTCGGCCGGCACGCGCCCGCCGGTGGGCCCGCGCCGATGCCCGCCGAGCCGGCGTCCCTCGAACCCTTCCTGCCCGGCCGCGGTGCAGTACCGACCGCTGTGCTGCATGTCAACTGCCACGCGGACACGGGCCGTTCACCCGCCGACTCGGTGCTGGAACTCGACGCGGTGCACCGGGTGTCGGTGACGGACCTGCTGGCGGGCGCCGCCGACCGCGACGCCTCGATGCCGGGCGGCACGGTCGTGCTGGCCAACTGCACCAGCGATCTGACCCTGAGCGATCACGACGAGGCGCTGACGCTGGCCACGGCCTTTCTCGGCGCCGGCGCGACCGCCGTCGTCGGCTCGCGCTGGGACGTCGCCGACGATCCGCGCACCACCGTGCTGATGCTGATGTTCCACCACCGTCTCGGGCGCGGTGAGCCGGCCGGGGACGCGCTGCGCGCCGCCCAGCTGTGGATGCTGGACCCGGACCGCACACTGCCGGCCGAACTCGCCCGGCACGAGCACCTGCTGCGGGAGACGGCGGGCCGACCGCTGGACGAGCTGGAGGTGTGGGCCGCCTTCGCCCATCACGGTCAGTAGCCGCCGCCCGGGGCGAGGTCAGGCCACCGGATCGTCGATGCCGAGGTCGCGGCGCATGGCCTGGCGCAGTGTGGACAGCCGCGGCCAGGTCGCCTGCACCCGCTGCTCGCACTCCCGCACCTGCTGCGGGTCCGGCTCGCCGGGGGCGGCGGCCAGCAGTTGCCTCAGCTCGCCGTAGCCGTCGTTGAGCCGGCGGCTCGCGACGGCCGCGGCGTCCAGAACCGCCCCCGGTACGAGCATCTGGGCCTCGGCGTAGCTCGCGCGGAAGACCGTACGGCAGGTCTCGAGGCGCTCCGCGCAGTCGTGCGCGTCCGTCCCGTCCCTGAGGGCGTGCACCACGTTCACCTGGGCGGTCTGGTACTGGCGTGCGGCGGTGTTGAAGGAGATGTAGCAGGCGCGGAGCCGGTCCTGGGCCTCCGCCAGGCGCGCCTCGGCCCGTTCGGCGTCGCGTCTCCGCTCGTCGTGGGCCCGGTCCTCCAGCCGCCGCCTGCGTACGGCGTCGAGTTCGAGGCGCTTGACGCGGTCGGCCCGCACCTGGGTCAGCAGCGCCGCGCCGAGGGTGCCCAGCACCCCGACGGCGGCCACCAGTAAGGACCCCCACGTCCCGGTCACGTTCGCCCCCCGTCGCGTCGATCACGCCCTGCGGCCGCGCCGGCCCGCCATCACCGCGTAGACGATGATTCCCGCGAAGAGGAACAGCACACCCTGGTACACCGCCGCGTAGCCCGCGCCCGCGACGAGCCAGATCGTGAAGGCCGCCGCGGCCGCGGTGACCACGGCGTCCCGAGTGAGCCGTGCCCGGTCGACCGACTCGCGCCGGCCCGCGACGAGGTGGAAGACCTGGGCGGCGGTGGCCAGCAGGTACGGCACGGTCGCGGTGAACGTGGTGACGAGGACCAGGACGTCGAAGACCTTCGCCGAGCCGGACAGGTAGTTGTAGACGGTGAGCAGCGAGGCGAGGACGACCGTGACACCGACGCCGACGGTCGGCACGCCCCGGCGCCTGCGCGTGAAGGCGGCCGGGAACAGGCCGTCCCGGGCGGCGGCGTAGGGAGTCTGGGCGCTCAGCAGCGTCCAGCCGTTGAGGCAGCCGGTCATCGACACCAGCGCGGCGAGCGCGACGGCCCAGCCGCCCCAGGTGCCGCCGAACATGGCGTTCACGGCGTCCGAGAAGGGCGCGGTGGAGGTCACCAGACGGTCGTGCGCGACCGTGCCGAAGACGGACAGCGTGCCCAGCAGGTACACGAGCGCGGCGGCCGCGGTGCCGATGACGGTGGCGCGCCCCACGTTGCGGCGGGCGTCGCGGACCTCGCCCGCGCTGACGGCGGCGGACTCCACGCCGAGGTAGGAGAAGAGCAGCAGGGCGGCGGAGGCGGAGACCGCGCCGACGGCGCTGCCGCCGGTCGCGTCGAACGGGCCGAGCTTGGCCGGGTCGAAGAAGAACAGCCCGCCGACCGCGACGAGGAGCAGCGGCACGAACTTCAGCACGGTGAACACGAGTTGGACGGCGCCCACGTAGCGGGTGCCGGCGAAGTTGGCGAGGGCGGGCAGCCACTGCAGAGTCAGCGCGGCCAGACACGCGGTCCAGCGGTGCTCGCCCACCGGTATCAGCACGTCCAGGTAGCCGACGGCGGCGACGGCCAGGGCGGCGTTCGACACCCAGGTGGTGATCCAGTACGCCCAGGCGGCCAGGAAGCCGGCGAAGTCGCCGAATGCCTCGCGGGCGTAGACGTAGGGGCCGCCGGTGCGCGGATCGCGCTCGGCGAGCCGGCCGAAGACCAGGGCGAGGGCGATGGCGCCGACGGTCAGGACGCCGAAGGCGACCAGGCTGACCGTGCCGTAGGGGGCGACGGAGGCCGGGAGCAGGAAGATGCCGCCGCCGATGATGTTGCCCATGACCAGGGCGGTGGCGACGGGCAGACCGAAGCGGCGGGCGTGCCTGCCGTTGTCGCCGTGGGGGTCCTCGGCGGGAACCTCGGGGGTCACCGAGGGGGCCGGAGCCGACAGCGGGGCGGTTCCGGTGACGTGCATGGGTGGGTGTACCTCTCGTCGAACTGGTGTTCCCGGGATCGCCGGGCCGAGGCAATGGTCGGGGATGCCCCGAGTCGTCGACAAATCACCGTTTCTTGTCTCGTGAGAAGTGCCCGAAGACGAAAAAAACGCCTCACCGGGGCTCCGCGGCGCAAGAAGTTGCGGTGCGCCGCGAGGGCCCGGCCGGGCGTGACTCACTGACCGCGCGGCTCCCGGACCACCGCCACGTCACCCGGCGCCACGGTGACGGAGCCGGACGTCTGCTTGCCGGTGAGCAGCTCCGTGGCGTCCGCCGCGACGGGCACCGACGCACCCTGCCCGGTGTGGTCGATGACGAAGACGTAGTCCGCCTCCGGGCCGCGCCTGCGGACCACCTCCACACCGGGCGGCGCGGTGCGTACCGGCTCCACTCCCGCCTCGGCGCGCACGCGGTCCAGCAGGGCGGTCAGGGTGGCCGGGTCGGGGAGCGTCGCCAGGTACCAGGCGGCGCCGGTGCCGTACGCGCGCCGGGTGACCGCCGGGACACCGGCCAGGGGGCCGTCCGTGAACGCGGCGACAGCCTCGGCGCCCTCCAGCCGCAGCCGCTCCGACCACAGCGCGCCCGCAGCGCCCTCCGGCACCGCACCGCGCAGACCGAGCCGCTCTCCGGGCAGGAGCGGGAACGGCTCGTCGGAGCGCACGCCCAGCACCTCCCGGAACGCCCCCGGGTAACCGCCGAGCCGCACATGGCAGTCCTCGTCGACCGCCCCGCTGTGGAAGCCGACGGCGAGGGTGCCACCCCCCTCGGCGTAGGCCGTGAGGTTCGCCGCGCCCGCTTCGTCCACCAGATACAGGCTGGGCGCGAGCACCAGCCGGTACGCCGACAGGTCGGCGTCCGGGCGTACGAAGTCCACGGCCGTGCCCGCGCGCCACAGCGGCTCGTACCAGGCCCGGACCAGGTCCAGGTGGCGCAGCTCGCCGCTCGGCTGTGAGGGCAGTTCCAGGGCCCAGCGGGCGTTCCAGTCCCAGACCATGGCGACCTCGGCGGTACCGGTGCTGCCGCGGACCTCGGCCAGCGACTTCAGGTCGGCGCCGAGGCGCACCACGTCCTGCCAGATCCGGCTGTCCGTCCCGGCGTGCGGCAGCATCGCCGAGTGCCACTGCTCGGCACCCGCCTTCGCCGCCCGCCACTGGAAGTAGGCGATGCCGTCCGCCCCGCGCGCCACGTGGGCGAGCGCGTTGCGCCGCAACTCGCCCGGCCTCTTGGCCCGGTTTACGGGCTGCCAGTTCACCGCGCCGGTGGAGTGCTCCATCAGCAGCCACGGACCGCCGGCGAGCGAACGCACGAGATCGCCGCTGAGCGCGATGTCGATCTCGGACTCGGGGTCCGTGGAGATCAGGTAGTGGTCGTTGGCAACGATGTCCAGCTCCGGTGCCCAGCGCCAGTAGTCGAGGGCGTCGAAGGTGGCCATCACCATGAAGTTGGTGGTGGCCGGGACCGACGGGGCCGCCGCCCGCAGCACGTCCCGTTCCGCCGTGTACAGGGACAGCAGCTCGTCCGAGCAGAAGCGGCGCCAGTCCAGCTGGTGCGTCGGATTGGGTACGGCGCCGGTGGCGCGCGGCGGCAGGATCTCCTCCCAGTCGTAGTACCACTGCGACCAGAAGGTCGTGCCCCAGGCGCCGTTGAGGGCCGCCAGGTCGTCGCCGTAGCGGGCGCGCAGCCAGCGGCGGAAGGCGGCCGCGCTGGTGTCGCAGTAGCAGGCCGCGTTGTGGCAGCCGTACTCGTTGTGCACGTGCCACATGGCGAGCGTCGGGTGGTCCGCGTACCGCTCGGCCAGCGCGCCCGCGATGCGCAGGGCGGCCTCGCGGTAGGCGGGGCTGGACGGGCAGAACGTCTGGCGGCTGCCGTAGGACAGGGTGCGGCCGTCCCGGTCGACCGGCAGTGCCTCGGGGTGGGCGCGGAAGAACCACGCCGGAGGCGCCGCCGTGGGCGTGGCCAGGTCGGCGGCGATGCCGTTCTCGTGCAGCAGATCGAGGATCTTGTCCATGCGCGAGAAGTCGTACCCGCCCTCGGACGGCTCCAGCAGCGCCCACGAGAATATGCCGACGCTGACCATGGTCACCCCGGCCTCCCGCATCAGGCGCATGTCCTCGGCCCACACCTCCTCGGGCCACTGTTCGGGGTTGTAGTCGCCGCCGTAGGCGAGGCCGGGGACGGACAGGGTGCGTTTCACGGGGGTTCTCTTTCGAAGTTCCGGCGGCTCAGCCCTTGTTGGAGCCCAGGGTCAGACCGCTGACGAACTGGCGCTGGAGCACGAAGTACACGACCAGCGTCGGGACAGCGGTGAGCAGGGCGCCGGCGGCGACCAGGTTGGGGTCGGTGAAGTACTGGCCGGAGAGGTTGTTCAGGGCCGAGGTGATCGGCATGTTCTCGCCCGTCGAGATCAGCACCAGGGCCCAGAAGAAGTCGTTGTAGATCCAGATGGACAGCAGGGTCGCCAGCGCCGCCATCGCCGGCTTGCACAGCGGGAGCGTGATCTGCCAGTACAGCCGCCACACCGAGGCGCCGTCGACCAGCGCGGCCTCGGTCAGCTCGTGCGGCAGGGAGCGCATGTAGTTGCTCAGCACGAACGCGCAGAACCCGGACTGGAACGCCACGTGGATCAGCACGAGCCCGAGCGCGGAGTCGTACAGCTTGCCGCTGGCCGTGATGCCGGGCAGGTTCGTCAGCAGGTACAGGCGGTACAGCGGGGTGATGATCACCTGCTGCGGCAGCAGGTTGCCCGCCGTGAAGACCAGCAGCAGCGCGAGGTTGAGCCGGAAGTCGAACCGGCTGACGTAGAAGGCCACGCACGAGGACAGGAACAGCGTCAGCAGCACGGCCGGGATCGCGATGATCAGCGTGTTGCCGAAGTAGTGGACCATGTCCGACTGCTGGAAGGCGTTCGTGAAGTTGTCGAAGTTCAGCGTGTCCGGCCAGGACACGTAGCCCTTGGCGCTGGTCTCGCTGTACGGGCGCAGCGCCGAGAAGACCGCCCACAGCAGCGGCGCGAGCCACGCCAGGGCCGTACCCGCGAGGAAGACGTGCAGCAGGATCCGGGCGGGGCGGATCGGGGCGCGCCGCTTCAGCGGCAGTGCGGTGCTGCTCATGTACGCCGCTCCTTCCGGAAGGTGGCGATCAGATACGGGATGATGACCGCGAGGGAGATCACCAGGAGCACGACGGCGATGGCGGAGCCGTAACCGATGCGGCTGGACTCGCCGATGATGTTGTTGGTCACCAGGATCGACAGCAACTCGGTGCCCTGCGCACCCTTGTTGAAGACGAAGACCAGGTCGAAGGCGCGCAGCGCCTCGATGATGGTGACGACCAGGACGACCGTGTTGGTCGGGCGCAGGGTGGGGAAGATGACGTTCTTGAACGTCTGCCACTCGTTGGCGCCGTCCAGTGCCGAGGCCTCCCGAAGCGACGGGTCGACGCTCTTCAGGCCGGCCAGGTAGAGGATCATCATGTAGCCGGTGTGCCGCCAGGACGCGGCGATCAGGACCGCCCACAGGTTCAGCTTCGGGTCGCCGATCCAGTCGATGTAGTGGCCGGGCTTGTTGGCGCCGATGATGCTGTTGATCAGGCCGGTGTCCGGGTTGTAGACGAGCTGCCAGACGAAGCCGATGCAGGCCATCGAGATGACGACCGGCAGGAAGAAGGCGGTCTGGTAGACCCGGCTGAACCGGATCCTCTTGTCGAGCTGCACGGCCAGGAAGAGGCCGAGCGGCGTCGGGATCAGAATGAGCACCACGAACCAGATGACGTTGTGCTCGACGGCGGGCCAGAACTGCGGGTTGTCGTTGAAGAGTTGTTTGAAGTTGTCCAGGCCCACCCACTTGATCGAGTCGAACCCGATGCCGTCCCAGGTGGTGAAGGCGAGGAAGATCGAGGCGATGGCGGTGACCCACACCAGGGCCACGTGCAGCACCGTGGGCACGCCCGCCATCACGGCGAGCGTGAACCGGTCACGGCGGGTCAGCAGGCGCCGGTGGCTCTGCGTGGCCCGCTTCTTCCCAAGCGCGGCGCCCGGAGGCGGCACGGCGGCCGCCTCCGGGGTCTTCGTCGTCGTATCGGTTGTCATGAGACCGCTCACGAGGACGCGAAGATCTGCTTCTTCTGGCGCTCGATGGACGACAGCAGGCTGTCCACGCCCTTGGGGTTCTGGAGGAACTTCTGCAGCCCGGGCTGCATCACGGTGGAGGTGAAGTCCGGCCGCGAGTCGCGGTCCATGAACTGGGTGAGGCTCTTGGCGCCGCTGATCATCTCGAACGCCTTCTTCTGCAGCGCCGAGTACGAGGAGGTGTCGGCCTTGCTGGAGGCGGCCACCACGCTCGGGTCGGTCTTGAGGTACAGCTCCTCGGCCGCCGGGCTGCCCAGGTACTCCAGCAGCTTCACGACACCGTCGTGGTTCTTCGGGGACTTGCTGACCATGAAGCCGTCGGTGGGCGCCTCGACGGTGTCCTGGCCGTACGCGGAGTTGAGCTCCGGGAAGGGGAAGAAGTCGAGGTCGTCCAGGTCGGCCTTGTTGGTGAACTGCTGGGCCACGAAGGAGCCGAGGAGGTACATGCCGGCCTTCTTCGACACCAGGGTCTGCGCGGCGTCCTGCCAGGTGCGGCCCATGAAGCCGTCCTGGTGGTAGGGGAGGATCTCGGCCCAGTGGTCGAAGACGGCCTTCACCTTGGCGTCGGTCCAGGCGGCCTTGCCCGCCATCAGCTCGACGTGGAAGTCGTAGCCGTTGAGGCGGAAGTTGATCTGGTCGAAGGTGCCCATCGCCGGCCAGGCGTCCTTGTCGCCGAAGGCGAGCGGGACCAGGCCGTCCTTCTTCATCCGCTTCAGCAGCGCGACGAAGTCGTCCCAGGTGGTGGGGACTTGGTAACCGTGCTGCTGGAAGACGCTCTTGCGGTAGAAGATCGCCCACGGGTACGTGGTCAGCGGCACGAAGTAGTACTTGCCGTCCTCGCCCTTGCTGAGCTTCTTCATCGCGTCGGGGAAGTTGTCCCCGATCTTGGCCCACACGTCGTCGATCGGCGTGGCCAGCTTCTTCGCGGCGAAGAACTGCATGCGGTACCCGGCGAACCAGTTGAACACGTCGTCAGGCGTGCCCTGCAGATACGAGTTGATCTGCTCCTGGAAGGTGTTGTGGTCCTTCGTGTTCACATCGACGGTGATGCCGGACTGCTTCCTGAAGGCCGCGTAGACGTTCGTGAAGGCCTTCTTCGGCACCGCGTCCGAGGCGTTGGAGCCGAGGGTGACGGTCTTCGGGTCGGAGGCCGAACCACTGCCGCCGCAGGCGGACAGCAGGGGTATGCCGGCACCGGCGAGGAGCGCGGCACCGCCCGCTCCGCGCAGCAGCGAACGGCGGCTTGGACCCGGGACGGAAAGACCGGAGGGGGAGAGGCGCATGGCGGCTCCTGAGGAATACAGGGTTCGGTCAAGGGGATGAGCCGATCACCGAAAGGCTTTCGAAACCGATCAGAAACCAACTCGACCGAACATCGTGGCGTAATAACAGCCCCACATCCGCTCATGAGTCAATAGGTCTGGTCGTACTCGGATGTCTCTTGCCCGAAACGTAATCGTCATCGCCACCTGCAACTTTGTTGAACACAGACGGCGGCGTTCCGTTTCAGGTCCTGACCAGCAGTTGGAAGTCGAAGGCGTACAGCGAGCCCCGGTAGACATGGGTGCCGTACTCCACCGGCCGGCCGGTGTCGTCGTAGGCGGTGCGCTGCATGGTGAGCAGGGCCGCGCCCTCCTTCTCGTCCAGCAGGGCGGCCTCCGCCGCCGTCGCGCTGCGGGCGCCGACGGACTGGTGGGCGCTGTGCAGGGTGATGCCCGCCGAGCGCATCATCCGGTACAGGCCCGTCGTCTCCAGCCGCTCGGTGCCCAGTTCGAGTAGCGCCGACGGCAGGTGGTTGCACAGGAACGCCACCGGCCGGCCGTGGGTGCGGCGCAGTCGCTCCAGCACCGTCACCTCGGCGCCCTCCGCGATGCCGAGAGCCGCCGCGACGTCGGCGGTCGCCGGAACGCGTTCGTTGCGCAGCACCCGGGTGGTCGGGCCCTGTCCGGCCGACTCCAGGTCGTCGTAGAGGCTGCTCAGTTCCAGGGGCCGTTTGACCTGGCTGTGCACCACCTGCGTGCCGACACCGCGGCGGCGCACCAACAGCCCCTTGTCGACCAGCGACTGGATGGCCTGTCGGACCGTGGGCCGGGACAGGCCGAGGCGCACGGACAGGTCGACCTCGTTGCCCAGGAGGTTCCCCGGGGCGAGGTCCCCGTGTTCGATGGCCGCCTCCAGTTGCTGGGCGAGCTGGTAGTAGAGCGGCACCGGACTCGTGCGGTCCAGGGCGAAGTCCACGCAGTCGACGGCGTGGACGGTCGCGGGACGAGAGGGGTTGCCGGGCCTCGCCACCGGGGCACCTCCTTGCAGAGCGCGGACGGTCGGGGGGGAGTTCACGGGTGTCGGCGGCGGCCGGCGATCCGGCGTTCGCGGTCCTCGCGGGCGCGTTGTCGCCCAGGGTTTCGGCGATCGGCCGGTGCCGTTCGTCGTGGCGTGCGGTGTACTGGGCGGACGGGCCTCGCCGAGGGGCTCATGCCCTCCAGGTGTAGGGGCGGACAGGTGGACTGTCAATGGTTTGTACTTACATTCGGACCACCTCGTGAAATGATGTCTTAACAAAGTATTGACAGCGGGCCCGGCAGGGACTTGGATCGCGTCCCAACGCAACAGCGTCCCTTCCCCCGTAGCACAGTGAGGTGCAGGCACGATGGACCGCTCTTCTCACTCCCGCTCCCGCAGGCTGGCCCCCGTCGTGGCGGTGGCCGCCGCGGCAGCCCTCACCCTCGCCGGCTGCTCCAGCAGCTCCGGGGGCAAGAAGGCCGAAGAGGGAGGGTCGGGTGCCTCGGCGGGCAAGGCCAACACCCCCCGCATGACCGTCGCACTGGTCACCCACCAGTCGCCGGGTGACACCTTCTGGGACATCGTCCGCAAGGGTGCCGAGGCCGCCGCCGCCAAGGACAACATCAAGCTGGTCTACTCCCACGACCCGAACGCCGGCAACCAGGCCAGCCTGGTGCAGAACGCCGTCGACCAGAAGGTCGACGGGATCGCGATCACCCTGGCCAAGCCGGACGCCATGAAGGACGTCGTCAGCAAGGCCAACGCGGCGAAGATACCCGTGGTCGGCCTCAACTCCGGGGTCAGCGACTGGAAGAAGCTCGGCCTGCTGGAGTTCTTCGGGCAGGACGAGACGGTGGCGGGCGAGGCGTTCGGCAAGAAGCTGAACGAACTCGGCGCCAAGAAGGCCGTCTGTGTGGTCCAGGAGCAGGGCAACATCGGCCTCACCCAGCGCTGCGACGGCGTGAAGAAGACGTTCTCCGGCACGACTGAGACGCTGTACGTGAACGGCACCGACATGCCGTCCGTCAAGTCGACGATCACGGCCAAGCTCAAGCAGGACAAGTCCATCGACTACGTCGTCACGCTCGGCGCACCCTTCGCGCTGACCGCGACGCAGTCGGTCGGTGACGCGGGCAGCAAGGCCAAGGTCGCCACCTTCGACCTGAACAGCCAGCTGGCCGATGCCATCAAGAAGGGCACCATCCAGTTCGCCGTGGACCAGCAGCCCTACCTGCAGGGCTACCTGGCGATCGACTCCCTGTGGCTCTACAAGAACAACGGCAACTACAGCGGCGGCGGCGAGCAGCCGGTGCTGACCGGCCCGGCCTTCGTCGACAAGTCCAACGTCGACCGGGTCGCCGAGTTCGCCGCGAAGGGCACCCGGTGATGAGCATGACCCAGCACGCCGAGCCGGCGGTGGGCAAACCGCCGGCGTCCGGCCCCAGGCAGACCGACGGCCGCACCGCCCGGCGCCCGCTGGCGCTCCGGCTGCTGGCCCGGCCCGAAGTGGGCGTCTTCCTCGGAGCCGTGGCCGTACTGATCTTCTTCCTGATCGCCGCGCCCTCGCTGCGGCAGGGCAGCTCCATCGCCACGGTCCTCTACCAGTCCTCGACCATCGGCATCATGGCCCTCCCGGTGGCCCTGCTGATGATCGGCGGCGAGTTCGACCTGTCCTCCGGCGTCGCCGTGATCACCTCGGCGCTCACCGCGAGCATGCTCAGCTACCAGCTGACGGTGAACGTGTGGACCGGCGTGATCGTCGCCCTGGTCGCCTCGCTCGCCGTCGGCGCGTTCAACGGCTGGATGGTGGTGAAGACCGGGCTGCCCAGCTTCCTGGTCACCCTCGGCACCTTCCTGATCCTGCAGGGCGTCAACCTCGCCGTGACCAAGCTGGTCACCGGCAACGTCGCCACCGACGACATCAGCAACATGGACGGCTTCGACCAGGCCAAGGCGGTCTTCGCGTCCTCCGTCGACATCGGTGGGGTCGAGGTGAAGGTCACCGTCTTCTACTGGCTGGCCTTCGCGGCCCTGGCCACCTGGGTGCTGCTGCGCACCAAGTACGGCAACTGGATCTTCGCGGTGGGCGGCAACAAGGACAGCGCGCGCGCCGTCGGCGTGCCGGTGAACTTCACCAAGATCACGCTGTTCATGCTGGTCGGCTTCGGCGCCTGGTTCGTCGGCATGCACAACCTGTTCTCCTTCAACACCGTGCAGTCCGGCGAGGGCGTCGGACAGGAGCTGATCTACATCGCCGCGGCCGTCATCGGCGGCTGCTCGCTCACCGGCGGCTCCGGCTCCGCGATCGGCCCCGTCTTCGGTGCGTTCATGTTCGGCATGGTCAACCAGGGCATCGTCTTCGCCGGCTGGAACCCCGACTGGTTCAAGGCCTTCCTCGGCGTGATGCTGCTCGGCGCCGTCCTGATCAACCTGTGGGTCCAGCGCACGGCGACGCGGAGGTGACACCGATGACAGACAACGGAACCGGAACCCACGGCGCCGTCCTCGAGGACACCGCGCCCGCGCAGAACGACCCGATCGTCGAACTGCGCAGGGCGGGCAAGTCCTACGGCAACATCCGCGCCCTGCACGGTGTCGACCTCCAAGTGCATCCCCACCAGGTGACCTGCGTCCTCGGCGACAACGGCGCCGGCAAGTCCACGCTCATCAAGATCATCTCCGGGCTGCACCAGCACACCGAGGGCGACTTCCTCGTCGACGGCCGGCCGGTGCGCTTCAGCACCCCGCGCGAGGCCCTCGACCGCGGCATCGCCACCGTCTACCAGGACCTCGCCACCGTCCCGCTGATGCCGGTGTGGCGGAACTTCTTCCTCGGCTCCGAGATGACCAAGGGCCCCTGGCCCGTCCGCCGGCTCGACATCGCCCGGATGAAGGAGACCGCCGACCAGGAACTGCGCAACATGGGCATCGTCCTGGACGACCTGGAGCAGCCCATCGGCACGCTCTCCGGCGGCCAGCGCCAGTGCGTGGCCATCGCCCGCGCCGTCTACTTCGGCGCCCGCGTGCTGATCCTGGACGAGCCGACCGCCGCCCTCGGCGTCAAGCAGTCCGGTGTGGTCCTGAAGTACATCGCCGCCGCTCGCGAGCGCGGCCTCGGCGTCATCTTCATCACCCACAACCCGCACCACGCCTACATGGTCGGCGACCACTTCAGCGTCCTGCGCCTCGGCACCCTGGAACTCAGCGCCGAGCGCAGCGAGATCACTCTCGAGGAGCTGACCAACCACATGGCCGGCGGTGCCGAACTCGCCGCGCTCAAGCACGAGCTGGCGCAGGTGCGGGGCGTCGACGTCGAGGAACTCCCGGAGGAGGAGGACCTCACCGCGCCCGTGGCGAACGCCCCCGAAGGGACCGCCTGACATGGCGCACCCCTCCGCACTGGACCGTATCCGGGTCGGCTCGACCCCCGACTCCTGGGGCGTCTGGTTCCCCGACGACCCCCGGCAGGTCCCCTGGGAACGCTTCCTCGACGAGGTGGCCGGGGCCGGCTACGACTGGATCGAACTCGGCCCGTACGGCTACCTCCCCACCGACCCGGCCCGCCTGGGCGACGAGCTGGGGCGACGGAAGCTGAGGGTGTCGGCCGGTACGGTCTTCACCGGCATGCACCGCGGGCCGTCCGTGTGGGACGAGACCTGGGCCCACGTCAGCCAGGTGGCCGCGCTCACCCGGGCCGTGGGCGCGCGGCACCTCGTCGTCATCCCCTCCTTCTGGCGGGACGACAAGACGGCCGCGATCCTGGAACCGCCCGAGCTGACGGCCGAGCAGTGGGCGCACCTCACCAAGGGCATGGAACGGCTCGGGCACGAGGTCAGGGAGACGTACGGCCTGGAACTCGTCGTCCACCCGCACGCCGACACGCACATCGACACCGAGGACCACGTCGAGCGCTTCCTCGACTCCACCGACTCCGAGCTGGTCAACCTCTGCCTCGACACCGGCCACTACGCCTACTGCGGCGGCGACAGCGTCAAGCTGATCGAGACCTACGGCGAGCGGATCGGCTACCTGCACCTCAAGCAGGTCGACCCCGGGATCCTCGCCGAGGTCGTCGCGAACGAGGTCCCCTTCGGGGCCGCGGTGCGGCGCGGCGTGATGTGCGAACCGCCGTCCGGAGTGCCGGAGCTGGGACCGGTGCTGGAGGCCGCGCAGCGGCTCGGTGTCGAGCTGTTCGCGATCGTCGAGCAGGACATGTACCCGTGCGAACCGGACGAGCCGCTGCCGATCGCGCGGCGGACCCGCAGGTTCCTGCGGTCGTGCGGGGCCTGAGGGTTCGGTCCGGCGCGGCCCGGGAACCAACGGGGGCGTGCGGGCGTTCTGACCGACGACGGGGGAACGCCCGCGAGGACGGGAGGACGACCGCATGACACACCGCACGGAACCCCGGGAAACGCCTCAGGAGGCCGCCGAGGCGGCCGTCTCGCGCCCCGGCCGCTTCAGCCGGCTGCCCGAGCGGATACGCCCGGAGGACATGGTGGAGACCAGTCCGGCCACCCTGCCCGACCCGGCACGCGACCGCTACAGCGCGGACGAATGGCTGGTCCGCTACTGCCTCTGAGCCGGACGGAGCGAAGCGGCGCGCCCGCGCGGGTACCGGGCCCCCTCTCGGAAGCCCGGTCCCGCGAGCCCGCCGTCAGGCGTCCCGCACCTCCGCGACGGTCACCGGACGGTGCTCGTGCAGGGACAGGGTGCACGCCTCCGCGATCCAGCCCGCCTCCAGAGCGTCCTCGACGGTGCACGGGGAGGGGCGGGTGCCGGCCACGACCTCGGTGAACGCGGTGAGTTCGGCGCGATAGGCGGCCGCGAAGCGGTCCATGAAGAAGTCGTGCGGGGTGCCCGCCGGGAAGCTCGCACCGGGCTCGACCGAGCGGAGCGGGAGCTTGTCGTCCAGGCCGACCGCGATCGAGTCCTGGAAGCCGTGCAGCTCCATGCGGACGTCGTGACCACGCGCGTTGTGGCGGGAGTTGGAGACCACCGCGATCGTGCCGTCGTCCAGGGTGAGGATCGCGCCGGTGGTGTCGGCGTCGCCCGCCTCCGCGATGTAGTCGGCGCCCCGGTTGCCGCCCACCGCGTACACCTCGGTGACCTCGCGGCCGGTCACCCAGCGGATGATGTCGAAGTCGTGCACGGAGCAGTCCCGGAAGATGCCGCCGGAGGCGGCGATGTACGCGGCCGGCGGCGGCGCCGGGTCGAACGTGGTCGACCGGACGGTGTGCAGCCTGCCCAGTTCACCGCCGTGCACCGCCGCGCGGGCGGCCACGAAGCCGGCGTCGAAGCGGCGGTTGTAACCGATCTGGATCGGTACGTCGCTGCCCTCGACGGCCCTGAGCACCCGGACGCCCTCCGCCATGGTGCGGGCGACCGGCTTCTCGCAGAAGACGGGGACGCCCGCCTTCACGCCGGCCAGGATCAGCGCGGGGTGGGCGTCGGTCGCCGCCGCCACGACGATGCCGTCCACGCCGGCGGCCAGCAGCGCCTCGGGCGAGTCGGCGACCTCGGCCCCGAACCGCTCGGCCGCGGCCTTGGCCGCGTCCGCGAACGGGTCGGTGACCACAAGGGACTGGACTGCGTCGAGCCCGGAGAGGGTCTCGGCGTGGAAGGCGCCGATGCGGCCGAGGCCGAGGATTCCGATACGCATGGGGTTGCAGCTCCTAGGGTGCGATGGTGCCGAGGGGAGAGCTAGTCGAGGCCGCCGAGTACGTTCTGGTCCCAGTCGATCACCGAGCCGGTGACCACGCCGGAGCGGTCGGACAGCAGCAGGACCACGAAGTCGGCGATCTCGTCCGGCTGACCGAGCCTGCCCATCGGCAGCCGGGCGGCGGCCTGCTCCCGCCAGTCGTCGCCGGCGCCGTGGAAGGCGCGCTGGGTGGCGTCCTCGCCCTCGGTCGCGGTCCAGCCGATGTTCAGGCCGTTGATCCGGATCCGGTCCCAGCGGTGGGCGTGCGCCGCGTTGCGGGTCAGGCCGACCAGGCCGGCCTTCGCGGCGACGTACGGTGCGAGGAACGGCTGCCCGCCGTGCGCCGACGAGGTGATGATGTTGACGATCGTGCCGGGCGCATTGCGGGCCACCATGTCGGTGACCGCCGCCTGCATCGCGAAGAACGGCCCCTTGAGGTTGACCGCGATGTGCGCGTCGAACAGCTCCGGCGTCGTGTCCAGCAGCGTCCCCCGCGAGGTCAGCCCCGCCGAGTTCACCAGGCAGTCGATCCGGCCGTACGCGTCGACCACCTCGGCCACGGCCGCCTTCGCCTGGTCGGCGTCCGCCAGGTCGGCACGCACGAACATCGCCTTGCCGCCGTCCGCCGCCAGCTCGGTCACCAGCGCCTCCCCGGGCTCGGTGCGCCGCCCGGTGACGGCCACGACGGCCCCCTCGCGTACGGCGGCCCGCGCGATCGCGGCACCCACCCCCTGGCTGCCGCCGTTGACCAGGACGACCTTGTCGTCGAGAAGTCCCATGTCCCGATGGCTCCCTTCAGCTCTCGCGCCGCCCGGCGCCGGCCCGCAGTTCCGCGCGCAGCCGCACCGGCTCCCACTCCTCGCGCACCGCCCGCCGTACCAGGTCCGCCTGCGAGGGCGGGGCCAGGCCGTCGACCGGCGGATCGCTGTCGAGATTGGTCGGGAAGGGATAGCCCTCGGCGCTCGCCGCGATGACGTTCTCCAGCCACTCCGGCGCGACACCCCGCGCCTTGCGCTCCCGCAGCACCGGGAAGACCGCGTTCGTCACCGCCTCCCGGTCGACGGTCTCCATCGCCCGCCCGAAGGCGGAGGAGATCTGCAGCAGGTTGGCCGTGCGCCGCACGTCCGCCGTGCGGTTCGTGCCGGCGGCGTGGAAGAGCGCCGGGTTGAAGAACGCCGCGTCGCCCTTGGCCAGCGGAAGCTGGACGTGGTGCGCCTCGAAGTGGGCCTGGAACTCCGGCAGCCGCCAGGCCAGATAGCCGGGCTCGTAGAGCTGGGAGTAGGGCAGGTAGAGCGTCGGACCGGACTCCACCGGCATGTCGCCGTGGGCGACCGCGCCCTGGAGCGTGAGCACGGGGGAGAGGCGGTGCACATGAGCCGGATAGGCGGCCGCCACCGCGTTGCCGAGGAAGCCGAGGTGGTAGTCGCGGTGCGCGGTCTGTCCCGCGCCGCCCGGGTTGACCACGTTGACCTGGGAGGTCACCTGGTAGCCGGGGCCCAGCCAGGCCGTCGAGACCAGGGCCAGGACGTCGTTGGCGTAGTAGTCGGCGAACGCCTCCGGGTCGTACAGGGCCGTCTTCTCCAGTGCGTTCCACACGCGGTCGTTGGCGCCGGGCTTCGCGAAGTGGTCCCCGGCGGTGGCCCCGGAGGCCCGCTGCTCGGCGATCAGCGCCTCGAACACGGCCGTCACCCGGTCGACCACGGACGGGTCCGGGAAGGCGCCCCGGACGACCACGATGCCGGGGCCGTCGGCGAGGGCACGCACCAGCTCGGCCGCCAGGGCCTCCCGGTCGGCGGCCGACCGCAGCCGCTCGGCGTCGTAGCCGAGCACGCCGTCCGCGACCGACGTGGCGTGGGGGTACTCCGCGAGCTCCGTGGTCCTTGCGACCAGCGCGCGGAAGGCATCGAGGTCGCAGTCCCGCTCGGACAGCCAGGCCCGGCCTGCGGCGGTGGTGAGGGACATCGGCGTCCTTCTTTCGGTCACGGGAACGTCGCACGTTCGGCCACGGGAGCGACGCAGCCCTGTCATTCTTGTCAGTACAAACCCCTCGAACAACCAGCAGGCAGCCATCAAAAACCCCTCAAGGAGCCGGATCATGGGCCACCCGTTCCCCCTCCGGGAAATCGCACGTCAGGCGGGCCTCAGCGAGGCCACCGTGGACCGCGTGCTGAACGGCAGGGGAGGGGTGCGGGAGAGCACCGCGCAGGAGGTGCACCGGGCCATCGCCGATCTGGACCGGCAGCGCACCCAGGTCCGGCTGGTCGGCCGTACCTTCATGGTCGACATCGTGGTGCAGGCGCCCGAGCGGTTCACCACGGCCGTCCGGGCCGCCCTGGAGGCCGAACTGCCCTCGCTGCACCCGGCCGTGGTCCGCTCCCGGTTCCACTTCCGCGAGACCGGTCCGGTGGCGGAACAGATCCGGACGCTGGACCGGATAGCCCGGCGGGGCTCCCAGGGCGTCATCCTCAAGGCGCCGGACGTCCCCGAGGTCACCGCCGCCGTGGGCCGGCTCACCGCGGCCGGCATCCCCGTCGTCACGCTGGTCACCGACCTGCCCGCCAGTGGCCGCCTCGCCTACGTCGGCATCGACAACCGGGCCGCGGGGGCAACCGCGGCCCATCTGACGGGCCAGTGGCTCGGAGACCGTCCCGGCAACGTCCTCACCAGCCTCAGCAGCGGCTTCTTCCGCAACGAGGAGGAGCGCGAGATGGGCTTCCGCGGCGTCATGCGGGCCCGGCACCCCGAGCGCGCCCTGGTCGAGATCGCCGAGGGACAGGGCCTGGACGCCACCCAGTACGACCTCGTCCGCGCCGCCCTCGAACGCGACCCCGGGATCCGGGCCGTGTACTCCATCGGCGGCGGCAACGACGCCACCCTGCGCGCCTTCGCCGACCTCGGCCGCGAGTGCGCGGTGTTCGTCGCCCACGACCTCGACCGCGACAACATCCGGCTGCTGCGCGAGCACCGCCTGTCCGCCGTCCTCCACCACGACCTCCGGCACGACCTGCGCGAGGCCTGCCACGAGGTGATGCGCTTCCACGGGGCCCTGCCGCCCGCCGGACCGGTCCTGCCGTCCGCGATCCAGGTGGTCACCCCGTACAACATGCCTACGACACCGGCAGGTTGACCCACGTCCCGCTCTCGGCGGAGGTCGCCATGGCGTCGAGCACGGCGGCGCTGCGCACCGCGTCCGCGAGGGTGGCGCCGTACGGCCTGCCCTCGGCGATCGAGCGCAGGAAGCGGTACGCCTCGATCACCTTCAGGTCGTCGTAGCCCATCGCGTTGGCCGCGCCCGGCTGGAAAGCGGCGAACTCGCCGTCGCCCGGGCCGACGTACACCGTGCTCACCGGCTGGTCCTGGTACGTCGTACCGCGGCCGAGCGCCAGCTCGTTCATCCGGCGGAAGTCCCAGAACACCGCGCCCTTGGTGCCGTGCACCTCGAAGCCGTAGTTGTTCTGCTCGCCGACCGAGACCCGGCAGGCCTCCAGGACACCGCGTGCGCCGGAGGCGAAGCGCAGCAGGCAGTTGACGTAGTCCTCGTTCTCGACCGGACCCGGTTCGCCGCCGGAGGCGAGCGCGTGACCGGCGGTCGCGCCCGTCGGGCGGGCCCGCTCCGGGACGAAGATCGCGGTGTCGGCGGTGAGCGAGGCAATGTCCCCGAGCAGGAAGCGGGCCAGGTCGGCACCGTGCGAGGCCAGATCCCCGAGCACCCCGCTCCCTCCGCGCTCACGCTCGTACCGCCAGGTCAGGGCGCCCTCCGGGTGGGCCGCGTAGTCGCTGAACAGGCGGATGCGGGCATGCGTGACCGTGCCGATCTCCCCGGCGGCGATCAGGTCGCGGGCGGCCTCCACGGCGGGCGCGTTGCGGTAGTTGAAGCCGACCGTGCCCTGCACGCCGGACTTGGCGACCGCGTCTGCCACCGCGCGGGCGTCCTCGCCGGTCAGGCCCACCGGCTTCTCGATCCAGAGGTGCTTGCCCGCCTCGGCCATGGCCACGCCGATCTCCCGGTGCAGGAAGTTGGGCGCCGTGACGCTGACGGCCCGCACCCGCGGATCGGCGGCGACCTCGCGCCAGTCCCGGGTGGCGGAGGCGAACCCGAACCGCTCGGCGGCCTCCTCGGCCCGGGCCGGCACCTCCTCGGCGACCGTCACCAGCTCGGGCCGCAGCGGCAGCAGCGGAAAGTGGTGCCGGACCCGGGCGTAGGCCTGGGTGTGCACCCGCCCCATCCAGCCGAACCCGACGACGGCGACACCGAGCGCATCCACCATGACAGCCCCTCTTTGGACCGGTCCACTTCCTGTCGGGGTCACCATGTCCGGACATGAAGTGGCTGTCAAGCAGGGGGTAGTGCCCTTGCCGTCCCCTTTGACAGCCCGGACCACCGCATGGAACGGTCCATGCCATGAGACCGCCGACGATCCGAGACGTGGCCGAACGGGCCGGAGTGTCGAAGTCGCTGGTCTCGCTGGTGCTGCGGGACTCCGGGCAGGTGCGCCCCGAGAAGCGGGACGCCGTCCTGCGGGCCGTACGGGACCTGGGCTACCGGCCGAACGCGGCCGCGCGGAGCCTGAGCGAACAGCGCACCAGGACCGTCGGCGTCCTCCTCGACGACCTGCGCAACCCCTGGTTCGTCGACCTCCTCGACGGCCTCAACTCCCTGCTGCACGCGGCCGGCCTGCGCATGCTGCTCGCGGACGCCCGGCTGAACCGGCGCATGGGCCACGACCTCGCCGAGCCCTTCCTGGACCTGGGCGTCGACGGCCTGGTGGTGGTCGGCACGGTCCCGGACGCGGGCGGACTCGCCGCGCCGGCACGGCGGATGCCGGTGGTCGTGGCGGGCGCCCGGGAGCCGCGGCCGCCGGGCGTGGACGTCGTCGCCGGGGACGACGAGCGGGGTGCCCGGCTGGCCACCGAGCACCTGCTCGGGCTCGGCCACCGCCGGATCGCCCATCTCGCGGGCCACGGGGCCGTCGGTGAGCTGCGGCGGCGCGGTTTCGAGGCGGCGATGCGGGCGCACGGCGCCGAGCCGCTGGTCGAACCCGGCGACCTGACCGAGGAGGGCGGCTACCGGGGAACGGTACGGCTGCTCAGCCGCCCCGACCGGCCCACGGCGGTGTTCGCCGTCAACGACATGGCCTCGGTCGGCGCGCTCTCGGCGGCCGGCGAACTGGGCCTGCGGGTGCCGCGCGACCTGTCGGTGGCCGGGTACGACAACACCAGCATCTCCCGGCTGCGGCACGTCTGGCTGACCACCGTCGACACCGCACCCCACGAGGTCGGCCGACGTGCCGCCCGCTGCCTGCTGGACCGCTTCGAGCGCCCCGGCGGCGAGGGGCGCCTGCACCTGGCCGCGCCGGCCCTGGAGATCCGGGGTACGACGGCGCCGCCGCCCGGCCTCACAGGTTGATCGCGTACGCCTTGCGCAGGGTCTCGTGCACGGTCCACGTCGTACGGTCGCCCGCGCGCAGCACCGCCATGTCACCGGGCCCCACCTGCAGCACGTCACCGTCCTCGACCTCGATCGTCGCCGAGCCGCTGATCACCACGAACAGCTCGTCGGCCTCGGTGTCGGTGACCACGCCCGGGGTGATCTGCCAGATCCCGCGGAGCTGCCGGCCGTCCGCCGACTCCCAGACCACCTTGCCGGTCACCTCCGGGTTCCCGGAGACGATCTGCTCCGGGTCGAGGGGCTCGGGTTCGAGGTCGGCGTCGGGGATGTGGAGCGCGAAGCTGTGCGTCATGGGGCGACCCTAGCGAGCGTCCGCGCCGCGTCGCCGTGGACAGTGTGTGCGGCATCCGGCCTGGTGGGAGGACACAACGTCGGGCGGTGCCGAATGGCGACGGCGCGGGGCGCGGGCGATCGTGGGGTGCATGGCCGACTCCACGGCGGCCGCCGGTGAGCCGCAGCGGCAGCAGGACACGCGCGAGGCCGTGCTGTTCGGCGGGGTCTACGGCGCCGTCCTGGCCAGCTCCATGGTCGCGGCGCTCACCCGGTACGGCCACACCTCCGCCGCAAGTCGCCGCTACGACGCCCTGTGGCTGCTGGTCACCGCGTTCGCCTCGGCCCTCGCCCACGGATACGCCCACTACATCGCCGAGCGCGCCCCGCACCGCCGCTGGGACGCCCCGCGCACCCTCGTCCACGAGTGGCCGCTGGTCACGGCCGTCCTGCCGACGGTCCTGCTGCTCGCGGGCGCCGGCTGGGGCTGGTGGCCGCCGACCGGCGTCGAGTACCCGGCGTTCGGGCTGAACATCGCCATCCTCTTCGTCCTCGGCCTGGTCACGGCCCGCGGGGCCGCGCGCAGTTGGCCGGCCGCCGTCCTCGTCGGAGCGGGGGACGCGCTGCTCGGCGTGGTCGTGGTGGTGGCCAACGCCCTCATCAAGTAGGGGAACCGCGGGGTGTGCCGGCCGCGCTGCGGGCCGGTCGGGAAAGGGGCACTCTGGAGTCATGCCGGCCCGCACGGCGTGCCTGTGCGTCGCCGCTCTGCTCGCCACGTCCCTGCAGGCGACGACGGCTTCGGCCGCCCCACCCCAGGCGAACGGCTGCGTGAGTGCCGAGGGCGCACCCGCCGGCCAGGCCCGGCAGGTCCGCGACATCGTGCGCGACGCGCGCCGGGACCTCGACCTGAAGGCCGCCGTGGTCCGGGTCACGGTGGACGGGCGGAACGTGGCCACCGTCGCGGACGGCATCTCGATGAACGGTGTGCCGGCCACCCCGGCGATGCACTTCCGCTCGGGCTCGGTGGCCATCGCCTTCATGGGGACCGTGCTGCTCCAACTCGTCGACGAGCACCGGGTGGGCCTCGACGACCCCGTCTCCCGCTGGCTGCCCGACCTGCCGCACGGCGACAGGATCACGCTGCGGATGCTCGGCGACTCGACGTCCGGCCTGCACGACTACGTCACCGACCCGGACTTCGTGAAGCGGCTCTACGCGGACCCGTTCCAGCACTGGACGCCGGACGAGCTGGTCGGCATCTCCCTCGGCCACCCCCTCTGGTACGACCCCGGCACCAACTGGAGCTATTCGCACGCCAACTTCGTGCTGCTGGGCCGTGCCCTGGAGAAGATCACCGGCACCCCGCTGGACCGGCTGCTGCGGCAGCGCGTGATGGATCCCCTGGGGCTAGGCCAGACCGGGAACGGCTACACGCCCGAGATCCCGGCGCCGGTCCTGCACGCGTACGACGCCGAGCGCGGCCCCTACGAGGACGCCACCTACTGGGACCCGTCCTGGACCACCGCGCCGGGCGCCGTGCTCACCACCGACGTCTGCGATCTGGCGCGCTCCGCCGAAGGCATCGGCTCGGGCCGGCTGCTCTCCCGCCGCGCCTTCCGGGTGCAGTTGAATCCGGGCACGGTCGGCCTCGGGGTGCCGACCTCGACCTGCCCGGCCACCGTGTGCCTGAAGCAGACCGACGACATCCACTTCGGAGTGGGCGTCGTCGTCCAGCGCGGCTGGATCCTGCAGAACCCGTCGTTCGCCGGCTTCGCCGCCGTACAGGCCTATCTGCCTGAGAAGCGGCTGGCCGTCGCCGTGTCCACGACGGTCGGGCAGAAGGCGCCCGAGGGCAACACGGCCCAGACGATCGCCCAGCGGATCGCGGCCGCGCTCGCCCCGGAGCACCCGCTCACCGGCTGACCTCAGCGGCCCGTGCGCACCCCGTCCAGCGCGATCGCCAGGACCCGGTCGCGCTGGGTGTCGTCCTCGAAGGCCGTCGCCGTGATGCCGGCGACCATCCGCAGCAGGTCGCCGAAGTCCATGTCCGCGCGGGCCACGCCCGCCTTCTGGGCACGCTCCAGCAGCGGGCCGCCGGCCGCGTACATGGACTCGCGGCAGGCCATGAAGATGTCCGACTCGTCGTTCAGGGCCTCGCGGACCGCGCGCTTGGTGACCATGTATCCGGCGAACCGGTCCAGCCAGGCCGTCAGGGCCGCCCAGGGCTCCCGGCCGGCGAGTTCGACGGCTGCCCGGCACAGGGCGTTCACCTCGTCCGCGTAGACGGTCTCGAAGAGGTCGCGGCGGGTGGGGAAGTTCCGGTACAGGGTGCCGATGCCGACGCCCGCGCGGCGGGCGATGTCCTCGAGGGAGGCCTCCGCGCCGTGCTCGGCGAAGGCCTCGCGGGCGGCCGCGAGCAGGGCGTCGTAGTTGCGGGCCGCGTCCTTGCGGTGCGGCCGGCGGGTCGCGACGATCTCGCTGACGGGGAACGGCGTGGCCGTCACAGCTGCCTCCCGGAAGGGAATCGGTTGAACCGGAGGCGCTCCTCCGATCACTTGAACCGGAGGGGTACCTCCGTTACAGTGGAGGGGTACCTCCACTTTAGCAGTGTGAGGCCGGCTTCGCCCTGGACGGACGCGTCCGGGCCCTGCCGCCCGCACCCGTGAGCACGGGCCCGCGCGTCGCGCACCGCCCGTTCCCAAGACATCCAACCCTCCGCGTTCCGACATCGGAGAGGCCCTTTCATGCCCCGCAAGTCCACCCGTCTCACCTTCGCGGTCCTCGCGACCGGCGCCGGCGTGTTCGCCATGCTGCAGTCGCTGATCGCGCCGGCCCTGCCCACCGTCCAGCACGCGCTGCACACCTCGCAGTCCACCGCGACCTGGGTGATGACCGCCTACCTGCTGTCCGCCTCGGTCTTCACCCCCATCCTCGGCCGCGTCGGCGACCTCGTCGGCAAGAAACGCACCCTGGTCGCGGTCCTGGTCACCGTCCTCGCCGGCTGTGTCGTCGCCGCGCTCGCCCCGTCCATCGGCGTGCTGATCGTCGCCCGGGTCGTGCAGGGCGTGGGCGGCGCCCTCTTCCCGCTCTCCTTCGGGATCATCCGGGACGAGTTCGCCCCGTCCGAGGTCAGCGGCAGCATCAGCAACCTGTCCGCGGTGATCGCCGCGGGCGGCGGTGTCGGCATCGTGGCCGCCGGGCCCATCGTCTCCGCCCTCGACTACCGCTGGCTGTTCTGGATCCCGGTGGCCGTCGTCGCCGCGACCGTGCTGATCGCCCTGCGCTACGTCCCCGAGTCGCCCAAGCGTGCCGAGGGGCAGGTCAGTTGGCTCGGAGCGGTCCTGCTGTCGGCATGGCTGGTGGCCCTGCTGCTGCCGCTGAGCCAGGCCGGCCGATGGGGCTGGGGCTCGGCCAAGGTGCTCGGCCTGTTCGCCGCCGCCGTCCTGCTGTTCGCGCTGTGGCTGACCACCGAGGCGCGCTCCCGCTCGCCCCTCATCGACCTGCGCGTGATGCGCCTGCCCTCGGTGTGGACGACCAACGCGGCCGCCCTGCTGTTCGGCGCCGGCATGTACGCCATCTGGTCCTTCCTGCCGGGCTTCGTCCAGACGCCGTCCGCGGCCGGCTACGGCTTCGGCGCGAGCGTCACCGAGTCCGGACTGCTCATGCTGCCGATGCTCGTCGCGATGTTCCTCTCGGGCGTCCTGTCCGGACGGCTCGAACCCCGAGTCGGCGCCAAGGCGTTGCTCACCACGGGCGCCGCTCTCGGTGCGCTGGCCTGCGGCTTCCTGACCCTCTGGCACGACGCGCAGTGGCAGATCGGAGTGGTCGCCGGCCTGTTCGGCCTCGGTATCGGACTCGCCTTCGCCTCGATGGCGAACCTGATCGTGGGCAGCGTCCCGCCCGAGCAGACGGGCGCGGCCACCGGCATGAACGCCAACATCCGCACCATCGGCGGCTCCATCGGCGCCGCCGTCACCAGCGTCCTGGTCACCGGCCGACTCCAGCCCTCCGGCCTTCCCTACGCCTCCGGCTACACCCACGGCTGGGCCCTGCTCGCAGTCCTCTGCCTGGCCGCGGCCGGCGCCGCCCTCCTCGTCCCGGTCCGCCGCACCAGCCGTACGGTGCGCCCGGCGCCGGCCGGGGCGACACGGACACCCGCGCGCATGCGGTAGGGTTGACCTGCGTGATCACGCGGGAAACCCCGCGTGAGCCCGCAACGGGACGTGGCGCAGCTTGGTAGCGCACTTGACTGGGGGTCAAGGGGTCGCAGGTTCAAATCCTGTCGTCCCGACTTTGCGGAGTCACAGGTCACAGGTCAGAGGCCATTTCAGAGAGATCTGAAGTGGCCTTTTGATCATTCTCGGGGACCTGCTGGGGACCAGTCCGCTTGAACACGGCCAAAGCCCACCTTGACTCAGTCAAGGTGGGCCATGCACAGCCCTCCGCGACAGGGCAAAGGTGCTTGTGTGCTTCCTGCCCTGTCACGGACGCCGGTCGGTCGGTTCGTCGCTCCTGGGTGGGCCAGAGGGCGCCCGGGCGCTGGACGTCTGATCGGAGGTGCTGGCAGCTTGGTGGCCGTGGAGCCGATAGACCATTTCGTCGGGACAACGGTCCAGGCGGGCTCGCCGCCAGGCAGCGTCAGAGGACAGGGGCGTTGTGCTGCGTCGTTGAATGAGTACGGCTCGGACGCTGGTGAGAGGGGCAAGCAGTACTCGCCACAGGGCGAGCTTCATGGATACGCCCTTCGAGGTGTCTCGTCGGACCCAGGTATGTCCATCGGCGCGATGCTGCTGGGCAGACTGCCGACGTTGAGAGCCTTGAGGGAGTCGGACAGTACGAGCATGGCCTGCTGTCGCTTCTCGATGTCCGTGAACCCTTGGCCGACCTGCTCCCATTGCTGCAGGAGTGGGAACCACCAGCGGTCGCAGGAGCAGATCAGGCGGGCAAGGCGCTGGAGTTCGGCAACATGCTCGTCGACCAGGGCGCTGGGGGCGTGGTGCTCAAGTTGGTCCAGGACGACGAGGCTCCTGCATACGCCCGCACCCTCCGCAGCCGTCGCATGCTTGTCATGGCGGTAGCCAGGCTGCTCGCAGCGGCGCAGGAGTGTTGCCCACCGCAGGGCATACGGAGCGCATGGTCCATCACTCCTCGGCCATCCCATGACGGTTTCTCCGGACGGGGCCGACCCTGCAGTGATTCCGATGGCTCATCATGTGGAGTGCGTTGCCACTCCGGCCTTCGGGGAAGGCTGCTGGCTTCCCTGCCCGGCCTCGGTGTTGGTGGGGCCGCGGCCGCGACTCGGTGGCTGCGTTCATCGGCGGCCCTGCAATCTCAGCGCTCTCATGTGAGCGGCTGTGCGTGGCGTCAGTGTGCGAACTTTTCGATGGCCGCCGGCGTGACGGGGGTGAAGAAGTTGACGAGGTTGCCGTCGGGGTCGCGGAACAGCAGGGACCGGTTGCCCCAGGGCATCGTGGTGGGCCCGTTGACGAAGTCGGTGACGAAGCCGGTCAGGTTCTGGTGAACGCGGTCCACGTCGTCGACGAGGAACTCGGTGATCACACTGTGGTTGTCCGCCGGGCGGGCAGAGCCGGGGGCGAACAGCGGGACGGTGCGGGTGCCGGCGATCGCGAGGGTGGCGCCCGCGGTCCTGAGTTCGGCGAAGTCTTCGGTGGCCCACGTCGCCCGCGCCCCGGTGGCTCGCTCGTAGAACTCGACGAGGCGCGCTACGTCGCCGGTGATGATGCGGATCGAGACGAAGTCCATGGGAATCTCCTTGGCTGGGCTGGAAGCGTGCACGCCGCAGGCTAGGAGAAATAGCGGACAGAATCGGTCCTGTATTCGCGTTAGGCTGCGAACATGCCTCGACCCACCGGCCGCGTGCTGACACTCCTGGAGCTGCTGCAGTCGGGCGGCACCCGGACGGTAGCCGAACTCGCAGACCGGCTCGGCGTCGAAGGGCGCACCGTGCGGCGGTATGTGGACCAGCTGATCGACCTCGACGTGCCCGTGGAATCGGTGCGCGGCCGCTACGGCGGGTACCGGCTTGCCCCCGGGTACCGCTTGCCTCCGCTCATGCTCAGCGACGACGAGGCGCTGGCCGTGCTGCTCGGCCTGGTCGCCGGCCGCCGCGCAGGGTTGACGACGACAGAGCACACGGCAAGCGAGACGGCATCGGCGAAGATCCGGCGGGTGCTGCCCAAGCGCATCGCCCGTCGGCTCGACACACTCCTGGAAGCACTCGCCTTCACGGATCTGCCCGGCGGGTTCGACACCCCGGACGCCGGGGTCCTGCTCACGATCGCCGACGCGGTGCGCCACCGCCGACCGGTCTCGATCCGCTACACCGACCGCGACGGACGGCGCAGCGAACGCACGCTGCACGCGTACGGGATCGTCGCCCATGCGGGCCGGTGGTACGTGACGGGCAAGGACGCCCAGATCGGCGAGGACCGAACCTTCCGGCTCGATCGCATCGCAGACGCGAGGACCCTGCCCGGCTCATTCGAAGCGCCCGCGGGGCCCCGTCCGGCACAGCGCGTGCTGTCAGCGTTCGCCACGGCCGAGTACCGGCATGAGGTGACCTTGCGGATCCACGGGACGGTCGAGCAGATCCGCGCCCGCCTCCCCGTCGGCGTCGCGAGCCTGGAGGAGTGCGCGCCCGTGGCAGGCGAGGACCGGACGACCGAGCGCTGGATGCGCGTCGAGCTGCGGGCGGAGCGGCTCGACTGGTTGCCTCCGGTACTCGCCTCACTCGACCGGCCGTTCGTCATCGAGCGCCCCGACGAACTGCGCGACCGCGTCATCACGCTCGCCGATCGCCTCACGTCCTACGCCCGCCAAGCCTGACGGCGAGGAACCAATGTCATGAGATGGCACAGCTGGCCAGGGCGGCGTCATCGCTTCTCGAGTTCAGCCGGGCGGAGAACCCGGACTTTCGCCGGCCCCCGGGAGCCAGAGAGGGTGGCTGGCGTCCTCGTCCCCATCTTGGTCGTGGGGACCGGTTGGGGACCACACGGCCTGCGCGATGCCTAACGGCAGAGGTATCAGGACACGCAAAGCGCGCGGAATTCTTCTGATATGTGTAGATAATCTAGGTGCCCCACACTCCTGGGGGTCAAGGGGTCGCAGGTTCAACTCCTGTCGTCCCGACCAGCTTCACAGCAGGTCGGAGGCCGTGTCGGAGAGATCCGGCACGGCCTTTCGAGTGCGTTGGAAGGGCTGTGCCCGCGCTGGTGATCCGGTCCGGGCGCGGGTGGGGGAGTGACCCGCGACGAGGGTCCTTTCTGTAGTCGAGACCCCCTGGCCGCGATTGACGCGGGTGTCGCCTCAAACGGACGGTCGAGAGCGCGACTTCACCGTTGTCGACATCCCCGGAGTTCTCCGGTCAGGAGAGTCCCGACGCCCGGAGTACCGCCCGCACCGTCTCGTCGTCGATGCGGTGGCCCAGTCGGTCCAGGACATCCGCGCCGTGCCGCAGAGTTCCGTGCTCCAGGGAGCGGCGGACGCCCGTGTCGAGCTCGTGCCAGAGCAGGGGGTTGGCCGCGAGGACGCGGGGATCCAGCTCCACGCGGTGGCCGTGGACGTCCCGTAGGACCAGATGGGAGGAGACGCCGTCGTACTGCCGTACGACAGTCAGTGCGTTCGTGTGGACCAGGTGCCGGCGCCAAGCCGTGCGCACCGCGAGCCATCCGGGGCCCGCGCTCACCCGGGCCGGCAGCAGGACGGCGAACACCACGGCCGACAGGACGGCCCAGAGCAGGGCGCGCGGGGGCGTCAGGCTTCCCGCGTCCCAGTCCACGAGCAGGGCCATGGCGCAGAATGCCAGGGCGCAGCTCACCGCGAGCCGGGCGCTGCCCCGCCAGTGGCGGTCGCCGGCCCGGCCCGCTGGTCCGCTCCGTCGCATGTCGCTGACGCTAGGCGGCCGTAAGGTGCCCGGCGAGCGCTGCTTACGGGGTCCTAGCGCCGTACGGGCGAATCTTGACGGGATCCTGACGCGGTCGGCGGAGTCGGCCGTCAGCCGGTGTGCACGCGGGGGCGGCGCTCCCGGTTCGGTTCCGCCTCGCGCAGCACCTCGCGGGTGACCGGGGCGACCTCGCCCTGGCCGAAGAGGAAGAAGCGCAGGAAGTTGGCGAAGGGGCTGCCCTCGGTCCACTCGAAGTAGATGTGCGGGGTGCCGCCGGTGACGTCCCGGGCGTGCAGGAGGAGCGCGGCCAGGGCGTTGGGGATGGAGGCGGACTCCAGGGTCAGGACGCGGTACCGGTTGTGCAGGACCTCGCCGCGCACCGTGAGCCCGGCCTCGAACTCGGAAGGGTCGGTGACCGTGACCTCGACGAAGACGAAGTCCTCCTGCTCGGGCAGGTCGTTGTCGGCCCGGATCTGCTCGATCTTGTCGCGGTACTCGGCCTTGTCCCGCCGGCCGGGCTCGTTGGCGATGAACCGGATGCGGCGGTGGGACATGTCGCGGATGAAGCGTTCCGCCATGTCGTCCAGTTCGACATGAGTGACGCGCAGTTCGAAGGCGCGGGCCAGCCGGGACGCCAGCGAGACCAGGATGATGCCGACGATGAAGCAGGCGCCGATCTTCACACCGTCCGGGCGCTCGATGACGTTCACGACGGTCGTGTAGAGGAACACCGCGGAGATGACCGCGAAGGCGATCGTCCACTTCCGCTGCCCAGCCTTGCGTGCGGCGATGGTAACCGCGATCGCGGCCGAGCTGATCAGCACCAGCACACCGGTGGCGTAGGCGCCGCCCTGCGCATCCACGTCGGCGTCGAAGATCCAGGTGACCAGGAACGCGACGAGGGTGAAGACGATGACCATCGGGCGGACGGCCCGCGCCCAGTGCGGGGCCATGCCGTAGCGGGGGAGATAGCGCGGCATCAGATTGAGCAGACCGGCCATCGCCGAGGCACCCGCGAACCACAGGATGGCGATGGTCGAGATGTCGTAGACCGTGCCGAAGGCGCCACCGAGGTACTGGTGCGCGAGGTACGCGAGCGCGCGTCCGTTGGCCTGGCCGCCCGCCTTGAACTCCTGCTCCGGGATCAGGACCGTGGTGATGAAACTGGTCGTGATCAGGAAGGCGCTCATGATGACGGCGGCGGCGGTCAGGAGCTTCTTCGTGTCGCGAATACGGCCCTTGGGGTGCTCCTCGGTGTCGCTGTCATCGCCCTGGACGTGCGGCATGACGGCGACGCCGGTCTCGAAGCCGGACAGACCGAGGGCGAGCTTCGGGAAGACGAGCAGGGCCACGCCGATCATGACGAAGACGTTGCCGTGTTCCGCGGTCAGAGCACTCGTCCAGTCGGTCACCACGTGACCCGCGGTCATGACGTGCCATATGCCCACGACCACCACCACGACGTTCAGCGCGAGGTAGATGCCGACCAGGGCGACGGCGACGCCGATGGCCTCCAGGAAGCCCTTGAGGAACACCGCGCCCAGCAGCGCCACCAGGAACAGCGTGATCACCATCTGGTGACCGTGGAGCGTGTTGGTCAGGTGCGGGTTCTCCACCAGGTGGGTGGAGGCGTCGGCGGCAGAGAGTGTGATGGTGATCAGGAAGTCGGTGGCCGCGAAGCCCAGCAGGGTGAGGACGAACAACTTGCCCTGCCAGAAGGAGAGCAGCCGCTCCAGCATGGCGATGGAGCCCTCACCGCGCGGGCTCTCCTCCGCCACCCGGCGGTAGACCGGCAGGGCGCCGGCCAGGGTGACTATGACCAGCACGATGGTCGCGATCGGCGACAGCAGTCCGGCCGCCAGAGCCGCGATGCCCGGCTGGTAGCCGAGGGTGGAGAAGTAGTCGACGCCGGTCAGGCACATCACGCGCCACCAGCGCTGGCCCTTGTGCGGGGGCTCGGGCTCGGCGTGGGGCCCGGTGTGGCCGCCGTGTTTGCCCATGTCGGACAGCCCCTCCAGCATCCACGTCCGCAGTCGGTTCGGCGGCGGTTGTTCGGTGGTGGTGGCCATCGACGTGCTCTCCTGATGTGTGGCTCAGCGTGGGGGTTTCCGGCCATCACACGGACGGCCGCACCAGCGTAAGCAGGGAGTGGCGCGTGGGCCCATGAGTGATCTCACCGAGCGCGTCAAGCTTCCGTTAAGACCGGCCGTGTGAGTATCGGCGGCTCATCAGGATCAAGAGGTAACCCTTGCCTGGGGGTGACTTGGGTCACTCGGGTGATGAGGAGTTGCTTGCCGATCTCGACGATCTCGATGAGCTTGGTGGGGTTGGAGTCGAGGTCGACCATGTTGCCGGCCTCCTTGGCGGCCGACGTACCGGTGTTCATGGCTACGCCGACGTCCGCCTGGGCGAGAGCCGGCGCGTCGTTGGTGCCGTCGCCGGTCATCGCGACCAGCTTGCCGCCCGCCTGCTCGCTTCTGATCAGCGCGAGCTTGTCCTCCGGGGTCGCCTCGGCCAAGTAGTCGTCCACACCGGCCTCTTGGGCGATTGCGCAGGCGGTGAGCGGGTTGTCGCCGGTCACCATGACCGTGCGGATGCCCATGCGGCGCAGTTCGGCGAAGCGCTCGCGGATGCCGTCCTTGACGACGTCCTTGAGGTGGATCAGGCCGAGGACGCGCGGTCCGTCCCAGTCGTGCACGGCGACCAGCAGCGGTGTTCCGCCGGAGGCGGCCACGGCGTCGGCGTACATCCGCGCTTCGGGCGGGACCTGGCCGCCGTACATCTGTACCCACTCGATCACCTGCTGGGCGGCGCCCTTGCGGATGGCGCACACGGCTCCGTTGGCCCAGCGCAGGTCGACGCCGCTCATCCGGGTCTGTGCGCTGAAGGCGACCCAACGGGCGTTGGCCAACTCGCCCTCAGCGGGCGCCCGCAGGTCGTACCGATCTTTGGCGAGGATGACCACGGAGCGGCCCTCCGGCGTCTCGTCGGCCAGCGAAGAGAGCTGGGCGGCGTCCGCGAGCTGCCGTTCGTCGATGCCGGGTAAGGGGGCGAACGTGGCGGCCTCGCGGTTGCCGAGGGTGATGGTGCCGGTCTTGTCCAGCAGCAGGGTGTTCACGTCGCCCGCCGCCTCCACCGCCCGGCCGGACATGGCGAGGACGTTGCGCTGTACCAGGCGGTCCATGCCGGCGATGCCGATCGCGGAGAGCAGGGCGCCGATCGTGGTCGGGATGAGCGTAACCAGGAGGGCGACCAACACGGTCGTGGACTGGGCGGCGCCGGCGTACTCGCCCATGGGTTGAAGGGCGACCACGACCAGGATGAAGATGATCGTGAGGGAGGCCAGCAGGATGTTCAGCGCAATCTCGTTGGGCGTCTTCTGTCGGGACGCACCCTCGACCAGCGCGATCATCCGGTCCAGGAAGCTGTGCCCGGGGCGGGCGCTGACCCGGACGACGATCTGGTCCGACAGCACGGTCGTACCGCCCGTGACTCCACTGCGGTCCCCGCCCGACTCCCGGATCACCGGCGCCGACTCACCGGTGACGGCGGACTCGTCGACTGCCGCCACGCCGTCGATGACGTCGCCGTCCACCGGGATCATCTGGCCCGCCTCCACCAGCACAACGTCCAGCGGCTTCAGGTCGGTGGCGGCGACGAGCTCGGTGCGCGCGGTGGCGAGGTCCGTGCCGTAGCTCCAGTGCTCCAGCCGCAGTGCCACCGTGTCCGCACGGGCCCTGCGCAGCGACTCGGCCTGCGCTTTCCCGCGCCCCTCGGCAACCGCCTCGGCCAGGTTGGCGAAGACGACCGTCAGCCACAGCCACAGGCTGATGACCCAGGTGAAGACGGCAGGGTGCAGCAGTGCCGACAGGGTGGTGAGGACCGCGCCGACGGACACCACGAACAGGACAGGGTTCCTGGCCAGGGTGCGGGGGTGCAGTTTGCGCAGTGCCTCGGGGAAGGAGCGGACGAGCTGGGCGGGTTCGAACAGCCCGCTCGGAGCGCGGCGTCTCGCCCTTCCTCCCGGTCCGGTCCGGGACGCGCGATCGGGACGTGACGGTGGGGCCTGCTCGGGGGCAGCGGGAAGCATGGACACCTTCGTGCCTTGACGGTGGACAGGGACTGTGGCCGCGGTCCGGGGGGGGGGGGGGGGGGGGGGGGGGGAAAGGGGGGGGGGGGGGGGGGGGGGGGGGGAGGTGGGGGAGGTGGGGGGGGGGGGGTGGAGCTCTTCCACCAAAACGA
>NZ_JBWKFL010000010.1:92497-159220 GCF_056434305.1 Streptomyces sp. NPDC044061
GGGGGGTTCTTGGGTGGGGGGCGGAGGAAACACGGCGTCTTGTTTTCGTGGCGGGGTGACGGGCCCCCTCCCCCCCCCCCCGCCACCCCCCCCCCCCCCCCCCCCCCACGGTGGCGCACGGACGCCGGCGATGAGGCGACGAAAGGCGTCGTGCGCGGGCGCGTGCCCCCTCGGACACACACCGGACCGCCTTCGCGTCACCGCGGAGTGGGGACTCCGCCCGTCGTGCGGGGCCACTGACGTCCGTGGCCCAGCGGCGGCCGACAGCGAATCTAACCCCGCCCGCTGTTCCGATTGCCCCGGTGAGCCAGGAATTTGCGGCACCCATACGGCGCAGGCGCGAGCGCCATCAAGGTCGCGTCAAGCAAAGCTGAATAGCCATCAGGAGCGCGTCAACGAGAGCCATCGGTGGCCGAATTCCGTCGCAGACTGATCGACAACGGGGGACGGGCGACCGTCCGTGGCGTGACGTTGGAGGGACCGTGACCATCACGGCCGGAACAGCGCAGGGTCCTCGGACCGAGGGGGAGACATCGCCGCAGCAAGCGACGGTCGCCCCGCCCGGGGGCAGCCCTGGACCGCGGAGACGAGGGTATTCGCGGACGGCCGGACCGGGTCCGGGGCTGCGCCTGGGACGGCAGGTCGTGGCCGCGTGGGCCGCTCTACGCCGGCGCTTCTGGGCCACTGTGCCCGCGCGGCTGCGTCTTCTGCGCGCGGCCACGCTCCTGCTCACGGCCGTCGTGGCCGTGCTACTGCTTGTAGCTGGGCTGGCCGCCAACGGAACCTGGAACAGCGTGACCGGCCGGGACGCGCCGCGCACGACCAGTGCCGCCGACCTCAACCTGGCCCTCAACAACATGGACGCCCAGGCCGCCAACATCCTGTTGTCCAATGGGGACGGGGGCAAGGGCCGTCTGAGGACCCCGTACGGCAAAGCGGTCGGCTACTACGGCGATGCCCGGCGCGAGATCGGGCACGACTTGCGCACCCTCGCTGTCGCGGCGCAGGGCGACCGGTCCGATGAGAAGACCGTGGAGTCTCTGACCGACGACTTCGCCGAGTACCAGGAGCTGATCGGCCGCGCCCTGGAGAACGACAGCCGCACCGGCGGCAAGGCGTCAGCGCTGGTGGACTACCGCCGTGCCACGGACCTGTTGCAAGCCAGGCTGCTGCCCGAGTCCCGCACGCTGGTGTCCTCCAACGACGCCGCCTTCAACGCCGAGTACACCACCGCCCGCTCCACCCTCTCCACGCAGCTCGCCTCCGTCGTCGGCCTGGGGCTGCTCCTGCTGGCCGTTCTCGGTCTCCTGCAGTGGTACCTGGTCCGGCGCTTTCACCGGATCCTGAATCCGCCCCTTGTCGCCGCCACCGTGTGCACGCTGCTCGCGGTGATCCTGGGCTCCCAGATGCTGACCTCCTCGTCCGGGAACCTGCGTGGTGCCCGCCGCGACTCCTTCGACTCCGTCGTCGCGCTCTCCCGTGCGCGGGCCATCGCCTACGACGCCAACGCCGACGAGAGCCGCTACCTCCTCGACCCGCAGCGCCGCGACCAGTACGCGAGCTCATTCCTCGCCAAGTCGCAGGAGCTGTACGGCATCAAGGGCGCAACCCTCACGACCTACGACGACGGGCTCGCCACCAGCTGGCAGGGGTACCGGACCGACCACCACGACCTGCGCTTCACCGGGGAGTTCCGGCGGGAACTGGACAACGTCACCTTTCCCGGGGAGCGGACCGCCGCCGAGAAGACGGTGGAGACGTACGCCGTCTACGAGCGCGACGACCGCAGGATCCGCGCGCTGCTCGCGGCGGGGAAGGAGCAGCAGGCGGTGGAGTTCTGCATGGACTGGAAGCCCGGCACCTCCAACGCCCACTTCGGCGAGTGGATGACCGCGCTGGACAAGGTGACGGACATCAACCGCGCCCACTTCGATGCCTCGGTGCGGAAGGGTCGCTCGGCGATGAGCGGTCTGCTGCCCTGGGCGAGCGGGCTCCTCCTCGCGGCGATGGCGCTCACCATGCTCGGACTGCGGACCCGGCTGGCCGAGTTCCGTTAGACGTCCGCCAGCCGGGCCTCCTCCAGGTCCAAGGAACGCTGGAGGCGTCGCCGGGTCGTGTCGCTGATGCGGTGTGCGTCGTACAGCCGCTGCAGTTCCGCCGACTCCACGGTGATCAGGCCGCGGCGCAGCTGGCGGTAGACCCGGTCGGCGGACTCGGTGGCCGCTGCCGTGCCGTTGCTCTCGGTGAGGCGGTCGCGGGCGTCCTCCAGCCGGGCGTTCAGGCCGCGGCGCAACCGGTCCAGGACGATGTCCGGTACGGCCTCCAGCTCGGCGAGTTCCTCCAGCCGGGCGAGGCCGGCGTGGGCGAGGCGGGAGCGGGCCTCGATCTCCTCGCGTTCGGTGTGGGCGGGCTCCAGGGCGATGCCGGAGGCGCGGACGACGGGGGCGAGGGTGAAGCCCTGGACCACGAGCGTCACGACCACCACGGACGTCGTCAGGACGAGGACCAAGGGGCGGTCCGCCAGTGCGCTGCCGTTCCTCGCGACCTCGGGGATGGACAGGGCGGCGGCCAACGGCATCACCCCACGCGTGCCCGCCCAGGTCAGCACCACCGGAATCCGCCAGTTCAGCCGACTGATCCCGCCCTTGCGCTGGACCACCGTCGACAGCGGCGCGATCCACAGCAGGCGTACGGCGACGAGGGTGGCGGCGACGGCAAGGGCGTACAGGGGCCAGGAACGGTCACCGTCGGCCAGCGCCCGCACCTGCGCGGGCAGCGCCAGCCCTATGAGCGAGAACACCACGCTCTCCAGCAGGAACACCACTGTGCCGTACACGGCGTGCAGTTGGAGACGTATGCGCGCGTTGGTGAGCCGGTCCCCCCGGCCGCCCAGGATCACCCCGGCGACCACGCAGGACGTCACCCCGGAGGTGTGCGCGACCTCCGCCAGCAGATAGGACGCGTAGGGGGTGACCAGGGCGATCACCGTCTCCAGCACCGGGTCCTCGGTACGGCGCCGGATCAGCATGATCACTCCGGCGACGGCGGCTCCGATCAACGTGCCACCGCCGGCCAGCAGCAGGAACTGGCCGCCGGCCGCGCCCCAACTCGCCGCCGCCGACGCGATCGCGATGCTCGCCGCCACCCGGACCAGCACCAGGGAGGTGGCGTCGTTGAACAGGCTCTCCGCCTGGACCAGCACCTGCACCCGCGGGGGCAGGGCGAGCCTGCGGCCCAGCGCGGTCACCGCGACCGGGTCGGTGCTGGCCAGCACCGCGCCGAGCACGAACGCCATCTGCCAGGACAGCGGGGTGACCAGGACCGCGACCGCGGCGACGGCCGCCGCCGAGGCGAGCACCAGGCCGATGGCGAGGACGCCGACCGGTTTCCACACCGCCCGCAGCTCCCGCCAGGGCATCTCCTCGGCGCTGGCGTACAGCAGCGGCGGCAGCACCACGAGCCCGATGATCTGAGGGCTGATCTGGATCTGCGGGGTGCCCGGCAGCATTGCCACGCCGAGACCGGCGAGCACCAGCAACGACGGTGCCGGAATCCGTCGGCGGCGCGCGAAGGTCGCCACCACGGTGGCCAGGACGACCAACCCGAGTACTGTGCCGACGCTGCGCATGCCGTCCCCCTGGGGCTACCACGGGGAGCCGCTCCGACTCTCCGGCCGACCAGACTTCCCGGCACACCGCTCGCATCCTATCGGCCCAGCTCACGTCAAGGCAGTGTCAAGGTACTCGTGATCGGCGCCAAGGAATCGCCAACGCCCGCCCCGGACGGCTCGCCGATGGGCTTCCTTGGGGGGAGAGCCCATTCCATTCAGGGCAGTTGATCGAGTGAGCGGAGCGCGTCGGCGGCGATGAGTGACGTACGGCCTGGACGGCTGAAGGTCTATCTCGGGGCGGCCCCGGGGGTCGGCAAGACCTATCGGATGCTCGACGAGGGACGACGCCGCGCCTCGCGCGGGGCGGATGTGGTGGTGGGCTTCGTGGAGTGCCACGGGCGCCGGCGCACGGAGGCGATGACCGACGGCCTGGAGGTCGTCCCGCGTACCGCGTGCACCTACCGCGGCGGGGGCTTCGAGGAGATGGACCTGGCTGCGGTGCTGGCCCGGCGCCCGCAGGTGGCGATCGTGGACGAGCTCGCGCACAGCAACGTGCCCGGCGGCGGCCGCAGTCCCAAGCGCTGGCAGGACATCGAGGAACTCCTCGCCGCCGGCATCGACGTGATCACCGCGCTGAACATCCAGCACCTGGAGTCCCTCAACGACGTCGTCGAGAAGATCACCAACGTCCCGCAGCACGAGACCGTGCCGGACGAGGTCGTCCGGCGGGCCTGGCAGATCGAGCTGGTGGACATGCCGCCCGAGGGACTGCGGCGCCGCATGGCGCACGGCAACATTTACCCGCCCGAGAAGATCGACGCCGCCCTCGCGAACTACTTCCGCCCGGGCAACCTGACCGCGCTGCGGCAGCTGGCGCTGCTGTGGGTGGCCGATCGGGTCGACGAGGCGCTCCAGGAGTACCGCTCGCAGCACGGCATCGGCGGGGTGTGGGAGACCCGGGAGCGAGTCGTCGTCGCGCTGACCGGCGGCCCGGAGGGGGACACACTGGTGCGGCGGGCCGCCCGGATCTCCGACCGGTCGGCGGGCGGTGACCTGCTCGCCGTACACGTGGCCCGCAGCGACGGCCTGGCCGGCGGTGTCTCCGCCGCCTCGCTCGCCCGGCAGCGTCGGCTGGTGGAGGACCTGGGCGGCAGCTATCACTCGGTGGTCGGCGACGACGTCGCCACGACCCTGGTGGAGTTCGCACGGGCGGAGAACGCCACCCAGCTGGTGCTGGGGACCAGTCGGCGGGGACGTCTGGCGCGCTTCGTGACAGGCCCTGGAACCGGGGAGACGGTGACCGAGCTGTCCGGGGACATCGACGTCCACCGGGTCACCCACGAGCGAGCCGGGCGCGGCACGCTGCTGCCGTCGAGGCGCCGCACCCTGTCCACGGCCCGGCTGATCGCCGGCCCTGTGGCCGGGCTGGTGCTTCCGGTGCTGCTCACGGCGGTGCTCGCCCAGGTGCGGGGGACGCTGGACCTGACCAGCGAGGCGCTGCTGTTCCTCCTCGCGGTCGTGGGCGTGGCCTGTATAGGCGGCGTCGCCTCGGCCGTGATCGCCTCGGTGACGGCGTCCCTGCTCCTGAACTACTGGTTCATCCCACCCATCGGCGCCTTCACCCTGAACAACCCCAACGCGCTGCTGGCGCTGGCCGTGTTCGCGGTCGTCGCAGCCACCGTGGCCGCCGTCGTCGACCGCTCGCTACGGCTGTCCCGGCGCTCGGCGCGGGCCACTGCCGAGGCCGAGACCATGTCCTCGCTGGCCGGCACCATCGTGCGCGGTGAGGCGACGATTCCAGCCCTGCTGGAGCGGACGCGTGAGACCTTCGGTATGGACTCGGCGGAACTGGCGGACGAGCCGCCCGGCACCGAGGGCGCCACCGCGGTGCCGGCCGGTCCGGGCGCGTACCTCGTGCTGCGGGGCCGCACTCTGTCCTCCTCCGAACGGCGGGTGCTTGCCGCGTTCGCCGCGCACGTCGGCTCGGCGGTGGAGCGGACCCGGCTGGCGGAGGCGGCGGCCGAGGTGGAGCCGGTGAAGGCGGCCGACCGGATGCGTACGGCGCTGCTGCGGGCCGTCGGCCACGACCTGCGCACCCCGCTCGCGGCGGGCTGGGCCGCGGTCACCTCCTTGCGCAGCAGCGACGTCGAGTTCTCCCCGGAGGACCGCGAGGAGCTTCTCGCCACCGCGGACGAGTCCATGGCCAAGCTCAACCGGCTGGTGGAGAACCTCCTCGACCTCAGCCGCCTGGAGGCAGGCGTCCTCCCCCTGAACCTGCGTCCGACGTCCCTGGAGGAGGTCCTGCCCACGGCGCTGGCGGACGTCCCCAGGGTGGAAGTGGCGGACACGGAGGAGATCCCGGCGGTGCTGGCCGACCCGCCTCTGCTGGAACGGGTGATCGCCAACCTCGCCGGCAACGCCGCCCGCCACACCCCACCCGGCAAGAAGGTCCTGGTCACCGCCAGCGCCCTGGCGGGCCGGGTGGAGCTGCGCGTCGTGGACCGAGGAGCGGGACTTCCGCAGACCGGCCGGGAGCGGATGTTCGAGCCGTTCCAACGGCTCGGCGACACCGACAACACCACCGGCCTCGGCCTCGGGCTCGCCCTCGCGCGCGGCCTGACCGAGGCCATGAACGGCACCCTCACCCCTGAGGACACCCCCGGCGGCGGCCTGACCATGGTCGTCTCGCTGCCCTTCGTCGAGCAGACGGTGGGTTCCCGACCGTCCGAGCACCGCACAGGAGGTGCGCGATGAGCACGGGGACCGGCGCGCTGCGAGCCCGGCCGGTCGCCGTGACCCTGGCCGACCAGACGGGGCCGCGCAGGACACGTCGGGACCTGTGCGCGGGTGGTGAGGCCGGACTCGGAGGAGGCGCGGTCACTCCAGTCCGGACGCCTTGAACACGGCCTGCGCGGTCTCGCGGTCCACGCGGGCGGAGAGTCGGGTCAACGCGGTCTGCCCGCACAGCAGCAGACCCCCGGCCGCCGCCTTCCGGGTGCCCGCCTCCAGCCGGTACCAGAGGCCGGGATTGTTCACGAGCACCTCGGGATCGATCCGGACGCGCTCGCCGAACGCATCGCGCAGCAGGAGACGTTGGGAGACACCGTCGAGGATGCGCACGGACACCAGCAGGTCCGTCCGGACCCGGCGCTCCCGCAGCAACAGGCGCGAGGCCAGCCAGTCCTCACCGGCCGCCACCCGGGCGGGACACAGCACGAGGAACAGCAACACGGCGAGCGCGAGCCACAGCAGGCCGCGCCAGAGCGTGAATCGGCCCGAGCCCCAGTCGACGAGCAGGAGCAGGGCGAGGAGCACGCCGGCGCACCGGACGGCATCCTTCACCTCCCGCCCCCAACAGCGGTCGTACACCGCGTCTCCGGGCGATTCTGTGCGAGCACCGGCCGGTGACCTGCGCGCCCTCTCACGGCGTCCCATACGGGTGACGGTAGAGACGCGAAGACCCGGATCGATACATTTTGATGCGACTCTGACGGATATCGAATGGTTCTTTGCGCAGCCCATCCGCGTTCTCCGCAGGACCTGATCGGATCCCGCCGTCGACGGGACCACGCGCCCGTCAAGATGCCGTCAAGTTCAGTCGGATCGGCGCGAAGATGCCGCAAGGACCGCCAGGTGAGGGCGGAAAGGGACACAGCCTGAGTGCACAGCGCAGAACACAGTCCTCCTGCGCGGCTCTTGGAGAAGGAGTACGCACCGATGTCCGTCCTGACCGTCCAGCCCGGCTCGACCCCCGCCGACGAAGAACCGCCCGATACCGGCGAGCGGCATCGCCTGACCGCCGTGACGGGCCTGGCCGCGCTGTCGCTGGACGCGATGGCGTCGGTGGCGTACGGCCCCGAGGCGATCGTGCTGGTGCTCGCCGGCGCGGGAGCCCACGGCCTCGGTTTCACGCTGCCGGTGACTCTGGCCATCGCCGCCCTCCTGGCGGTGCTGGTGGCCTCCTACCGGCAGGTGATCGCGGCCTTCCCGGACGGCGGCGGCTCCTACGCCGTGGCCAGGACCCACCTGGGGGCGCGCACGAGCCTGGTGGCCGCCGCCTCGCTGGTGCTGGACTACGTGCTCAACGTCGCGGTCGCGGTGACCGCGGGCGTGGCGGCCCTGACCTCGGCCTTCCCCTCCCTCTACTTCGACCGGCTGTGGCTGTGCCTGGCGGTCCTCGCGCTGATCACGGGCGTCAACCTGCGCGGGATCGTAGAGTCGGCGAAGGCGTTCATCGTGCCGACGGTCGTCTTCGTCGGAGCCATCTTCGTGCTGATCGTCGTGGGGCTGCTCCGGTCGGCGCCGGTCAGCACCGTCACGGCGGCCGGCCACGCCTCGGTCGTCGCGGACAACGCCTCCACCGTGGGCGCGCTGCTGCTGCTGAAGGCCTTCGCCTCCGGATGCTCCGCGTTGACCGGAGTCGAGGCCATCGCCAACGCGGTCCCGTCCTTCCGGGTGCCGCGCGTGAAGCGGGCCCAGCGCGCGGAGGTCGCCCTCGGCGCCGTCCTCGGTCTGATGCTGATCGGGCTGTCGGTGCTGATCGGCCGTTTCCACCTCCAGCCGGTGGCGGGCGTGACGGTCCTCGCCCAGCTCGCGGACGCCTCGCTCGGCCACAACTGGGCGTTCTACGTCATCCAGTTCGCGACGATGATCCTGCTGGCGCTGTCCGCGAACACCTCCTTCGGCGGGCTGCCGGTCCTGCTGAAACTCCTCGCCCGCGACAACTACGCCCCGCATGTGTTCGCCCTGAAGGCCGACCGCCAGGTGCATCGGCACGGCGTCCTCGCGCTCGCCGTCGTATCGGCCGCGCTGCTGCTCTTCTCCGGCGGTGACACCAACACCCTGGTGCCGCTGTTCGCGATCGGGGTGTTCGTCGGCTTCACGATCGCCCAGGTGGGCATGGTGCGGCACTGGCGGTCGGAGCGCGGACGGGGCTGGCAGGGGAAGGCGCTGCTCAACGGCTTCGGTGCGCTGCTCACCGGGGTCGCGACCGTCGTCGTCACCGCGAGCAAGTTCACCGACGGCGCCTGGCTGATCGTGATCGCGCTGCCCCTGCTCGTGATCGCCTTCGAGACCGTGCGCCGCGCCTACGACCGCATCGGCGAGCGGCTCGGCCTGGGCCGCGTACCCGAGGCCCCGCACCGCGACCGCTCGCTCGTCATCGTGCCCGTGTCATCCCTGTCCCGGCTGACTTCCGAGGCCCTGACCGCGGCCTCCTCGCTCGGTGACGAGGTCCGCGCGGTGACCGTGTGCTACCCCGACCCCGAGGACAGGGCTCACCTGCACGCACTGGAACGTGCCTGGGCGGAATGGGACCCAGGGGTGGAACTGGTGCGGTTGGCGTCCACGCGGCGCAGCCTGGGCCGTCCGATCGCCGCGTACGTCCGTGACGTGGCCGCCGCCGAGCCTGTCACGCGGGTCACCGTGCTGATTCCGGAGACCGAGCCGGAGCGGCTGTGGCAGCGGCTGCTGCAGAACCAGCGCGGCGCGGTCGTCGCGCACGCCGTGCGACGGGAGACGGACGCGGTGATCTGCCGACTGCGATTCCGGGTGCTCTGATCCGGTGTCTCTTGTTACCAGCCGGTATGGAGCGTGGCCGTAAGAGTCTCGTCAAAGCCGTGCAGGCCGCCGTAAGAGGGTCGTCAACGAGCGACCGGATCCGGCCAGCCAGGAGGTTTCCTCTAACCGTCCTTGTTTTACCCCCGAACCTCTTCAGGAGTTCACGATGGCCGATCTGGCCTTCGTCGTCACCGTCCTCGCGGGTTTCGCGCTGGTGGCCCTCGTCGCCAAGGGGGTGACGAAGCTGTGACCGCCGAGAACATCGTCGGCCTGGTCGTGGCCGTCGCCCTGCTGGGCTATCTCGTCCTCGCCCTGATCTTCCCGGAGAGGTTCTGAGAACAGACATGGGTCCCGTACTCGCAGGCGTGCTCCAGCTGCTCGCGCTCATAGGCGCGCTGGCGCTCGTCTACATTCCCGTCGGCAACTACATGGCCCGGGTCTACTCCTCCAAGAAGCACCTCACGGTGGAGAAGTGGATTTACAAGGCGATCGGTGCCAACCCCGATGCTGAGATGACCTGGCCCGCGTATCTGCGCGGTGTCCTCGCCTTCTCGGCGGTCAGCGTCCTCTTCCTGTACCTGCTGCAGCGGCTCCAGGGCGTTCTGCCCGGCTCGCTCGGCTTCTCGTCGGTCAACCCGGCGCAGTCGTTCAACACGGCCGTGTCGTTCGTGACGAACACCAACTGGCAGTCGTACTACGGCGAGCAGACCATGGGGCACGTCGTGCAGACCGCCGGTCTCGCCGTGCAGAACTTCGTCTCCGCGGCCGTCGGCATCGCGGTGGCCGTGGCGCTGGTGCGCGGTTTCGCGCGCTCGCGCACGGGTGAGCTGGGCAACTTCTGGTCGGACCTGGTGCGCGGCACGCTGCGCATCCTGGTGCCGATGTCGGTCGTGGCCGCGGTGATTCTGGTCGCCTGCGGTGCGATCCAGAACTTCTCCGGCATCCACGAGGTCGGTCAGTTCATGGGCGGCTCGCAGCAGTGGAACGGCGGCGCGGTCGCCTCCCAGGAGGCCATCAAGGAACTGGGCACCAACGGCGGCGGCTACTTCAACGCCAACTCCGCCCACCCCTTCGAGAACCCCACCCCGTTCACGAACCTGTTCGAGATCTTCCTGATCCTGGTGATCCCGTTCTCGCTGACCCGCACCTTCGGTGTGATGGTCGGCAGCGTGAAGCAGGGCTACGCGATCCTCGCCACGATGTTCACCATCTGGCTGGGCTTCGTCGCGCTGATGATGTGGACCGAGTTCGCCCACCACGGCCCGGCGCTCCAGGCCGCGGGTGGTGCGATGGAGGGCAAGGAGACCCGGTTCGGAGTCGGCGCCTCCTCGATCTTCGCGGTGTCCACGACTCTGACCTCGACCGGTGCGGTGGACTCCTTCCACTCCTCCTTCACCGGCCTCGGCGGCGGCGTCACGATGCTGAGCATGATGCTGGGCGAGATCGCGCCGGGCGGCACGGGCTCCGGCCTCTACGGCATCCTGATCATGGCTGTGATCGCGGTGTTCATCGCCGGTCTGATGGTCGGCCGCACGCCCGAGTACCTGGGCAAGAAGATCGGCGGCCGCGAGATGAAGCTCGCCGCCTGCTACATCCTGATCACCCCCGCCCTGGTGCTGGTCTTCACGGCGGCCTCCATGGCGCTGCCCACCCCGCCGCACTCGATGCTCAACTCCGGCGCGCACGGCTTCTCCGAGGTGCTGTACGCCTTCACCTCGGCGGCCAACAACAACGGCTCCGCCTTCGCGGGCCTGAACGCGAACACCGACTGGTTCAACACCATGACCGGACTCGCCATGCTGCTCGGCCGCTTCCTGCCGATGGTCTTCGTCCTTGCCCTCGCGGGCTCCCTGGCGGAGCAGAAGCCGGTGCCCGTCACGGCGGGCACCCTGCGCACCGAGAAGCCGCTGTTCACCGGCCTGCTGGTGGGCGCGATCCTCATCATCACCGGTCTCACGTACTTCCCGGCCCTCGCGCTGGGCCCGCTCGCGGAAGGGCTGGCGTGATGACCACCCGTACAGAGAACTCAGAGGACTCCATGTCCACAGCCACACCCACGAGGGCGCCGCACAGCGACGTCCCCACCGGCCACAAGCCCACCGAGGGCCGTGTCGGCGGCGGCCTCTTCGACCCCAAGGCACTGATCAAGTCGCTGCCGGACGCCTTCCGCAAGCTCGACCCGCGGGTGATGATCAAGTCGCCCGTGATGTTCGTGGTGTGGATCGGCTCCGTGCTCACCACGGTGTTCTCCTTCAAGGACCCGGGCGACTGGTTCGGCTGGGCGATCAGCGCCTGGCTGTGGCTGACGGTCATCTTCGCCAACCTGGCGGAGGCCGTCGCCGAGGGCCGCGGCAAGGCGCAGGCCGACACCCTGCGCAAGGCCAAGACCGACACGGTCGCCCGCCGGCTTCTCGCGGACGGCTCCGAGGAGCAGGTCCCTGGCACCGCCCTGACCATCGGCGACCTGGTGGTCTGCGAGGCCGGGGACGTCATCCCCGGTGACGGTGACGTCGTCGAGGGTGTCGCCTCGGTGGACGAGTCGGCCATCACCGGCGAGTCAGCCCCGGTGATCCGCGAGTCCGGCGGTGACCGGTCCGCGGTTACGGGTGGTACGAAGGTGCTGTCCGACCGGATCGTCATCAAGATCACGACGAAGCCGGGCGAGACCTTCATCGACCGGATGATCAGCCTGGTCGAGGGCGCGGCCCGGCAGAAGACGCCGAACGAGATCGCGCTCAACATCCTGCTCGCGTCGTTGACCATTGTCTTCCTGCTGGCCTGCGCCACGCTGCCGCCGTTCGCCACCTACGCGGGCACCCACCTGACGATGGTGGTGCTGGTGGCCCTGCTGGTCTGCCTGATCCCGACCACGATCGGCGCGCTGCTGTCCGCGATCGGCATCGCGGGCATGGACCGACTGGTCCAGCGCAACGTGCTGGCGATGTCGGGGCGGGCGGTGGAAGCCGCCGGTGACGTCTCCACGCTGCTGCTCGACAAGACCGGCACCATCACCCTCGGTAACCGCCAGGCCGCCGAGTTCCTGCCGGTGCGCGGCACCACCGACGCCGAGGTCGCGGACGCCGCCCAGCTGTCGTCCCTGGCGGACGAGACGCCCGAGGGGCGGTCCATCGTCGTTCTGGCCAAGGAGAAGTACGGGCTGCGCGAGCGTCACCAGGGCGAGCTGGCGCAGGCGGAGTGGATCGCCTTCACGGCCCAGACCCGTATGTCGGGTGTGGACGTCGACGGGCGCAGGATCCGCAAGGGCGCCACCGCCTCGGTGGTCGCCTGGGTCGAGGCGCAGGGCGGCGAAGTCGCGGCGGACGCCCAGGCGTTGACCGACCGCATCTCCGAGGCGGGCGGCACCCCGCTGTTGGTCGCGGTCGAGGACGCCGAGGGCGCCCGTGTGCTGGGCGTGATCTACCTCAAGGACGTCGTCAAGGACGGCATGCGGGAGCGGTTCGAGGAGCTGCGCCGCATGGGCATCAAGACCGTCATGATCACGGGTGATAACCCGCTGACCGCCAAGGCGATCGCCGAGGAGGCGGGCGTCGACGACTTCCTCGCCGAGGCCACCCCAGAGGACAAGATGGCCCTCATCAAGCGGGAGCAGGCCGGTGGCAAGCTGGTCGCGATGACCGGTGACGGCACCAACGACGCCCCGGCCCTCGCGCAGGCGGACGTCGGCGTGGCGATGAACACCGGTACGTCGGCCGCCAAGGAGGCCGGCAACATGGTCGACCTCGACTCCAACCCGACCAAGCTCATCGAGATCGTCGAGATCGGCAAGCAACTCCTCATCACCCGGGGCGCGTTGACGACGTTCTCCATCGCCAACGACGTCGCGAAGTACTTCGCGATCATCCCGGCGCTGTTCGCGGCGGTCTACCCGGGCCTGGACAGGTTGAACATCATGCAGCTGTCCTCGCCCGACTCCGCGATCCTGTCCGCGGTCGTCTTCAACGCGCTGATCATCATCGCGCTGGTGCCGCTGTCCCTGAAGGGCGTGCGGTACCGGCCGATGAGCGCCGACCGGATGCTGCGGCGCAACCTCGGCATCTACGGCATCGGCGGCTTGATCGCCCCGTTCATCGGCATCAAGATCATCGACATGCTCATCTCCCTCATCCCCGGGCTGTGACCTTTCAAAGGCGTCTGATCACCATGAACAACTCCGTAACGAACACCGCCCGGTTGCTGGGAGCGGGCCTGCGCGCCCTGCTCGTGCTGACCCTGGTGACCGGCGTCATCTACCCGCTGGTGGTCACCGGCATCGCCCAAGCGGCGTTCCACGACAAGGCGAACGGCTCCGAGATCAAGGCGGACGGCAAGGTCGTCGGCTCGTCCCTGATCGGGCAGTCGTACAACCTGCCGCTGAAGAAGGGCCAGGAGACGCCGGACGCGGACCTGAAGTGGTTCCAGGGCCGCCCGGCGAACGGGCTCGGCACGAACAGCGTCAACACGCAGTACAAGCTGATCCTGTCGGGTGCCACCAACCTCTCCGCGGACAGCAAGGTGCTGGTCGAGCAGGTCGAGGACGCCAAGGCCGCCGTCGTGAAGGACAACTCGGTGCCCGGGTACACGATCAAGCCCTCCCAGGTGCCCGCCGACGCGGTGACCTCCTCGGGCTCGGGCCTGGACCCGGACATCTCCCCCGACTACGCGGAACTCCAGGTGCACCGGGTCGCCGTGAAGAACGGGCTGTCCGTCTCCGCGGTGGAGAAGCTGGTCAAGGACCACACCGGGGGTCGCACTTTCGGCTTCATGGGCGAGCCCCGCGTGAACGTCCTGGAGCTCAACATCGCGCTCAAGGACCTTGCTGCGAAGCACTGATGGGATTACGTGACACGCACGGGAGTTGGCGGCCGGGACGCATTCCCGGGCCGTCGACTCCCGCAGTCATGACGTCGGTTGCCTCGCGTCCGGCGCTCCCCGCCCCGACGTACGAGAGGAAAGGCACACCCATGACCCGGGTGCTCGTGGTGGAGGACGACCCGCAGCTCGTACGGGCCCTCGTCATCAACCTGCAGGCGCGTAGCTACGGCGTGGACGCCGCCCCCGACGGTGCCACGGCTCTGCGGCTCGCCGCCGCGCGTCAGCCCGACGTCGTGCTGCTGGACCTCGGCCTGCCCGACATGGACGGCGCCGACGTCATCAAGGCGCTGCGCGGCTGGACCCGGGTGCCGATTCTGGTCCTCTCGGCCCGGCAGTCATCCGACGAGAAGGTCGCCGCGCTCGACGCCGGCGCCGACGACTACATCACCAAGCCGTTCAGCATGGACGAGCTGCTGGCCCGGCTACGGGCCGCCGTCCGCCGTACCGAGGACACCCCGCACGTCCCCGCGACGACTCTCGTCGAGACGGACGGCTTCACGATCGACCTGCTCGCCAAGAAGGCCGTACGGGAGGGACGGGATGTACGGCTCACCCCGACCGAGTGGCACCTGCTGGAGATCCTGGTGACCAACCCGGGTCGGCTGATCACCCAGAGGCAGCTGCTCCAGGAGGTCTGGGGCGTCTCGCAGAGCAACAAGACCAACTACCTGCGCGTCTACATGGCCCAACTCCGCCGCAAACTGGAGACGGACCCCTCCCACCCCCGCTATCTGATCACCGAGCCCGGCATGGGCTACCGCTTCGAGGGATGACATGGCACGCGGCAAGCTTCGGATCTACCTCGGCGCGGCACCGGGCGTCGGCAAGACCTACGCCATGCTGTCGGAGGCGCACCGCCGCATCGAGCGGGGCACCGACTGCGCGGTCGCCTTCGTGGAACACCACCACCGGCCGCGCACCGAGGTGATGCTGTACGGCCTGGAACAGATCCCGCGCAAGGAACTCCACTACCGGGGCAGCGTCTTCACCGAGATGGACGTGGACGCGGTCCTGCGGCGTGCTCCTGCCGTCGCGCTGGTCGACGAGCTCGCCCATACGAACGTCCCGGGCTCCCGCAACGCCAAGCGCTGGCAGGACGTGGAGGAGTTGCTGGCCGCCGGGATCGACGTGGTCTCGACCGTCAACATCCAGCACCTGGAGTCGCTGGGTGATGTGGTGGAGTCGATCACGGGGGTGCGGCAGCGGGAGACCGTCCCGGACGAGGTGGTTCGGCGTGCCGACCAGATCGAACTGGTCGACATGTCGCCGGAGGCGCTGCGCCGTCGTATGGCGCACGGCAACATCTACAAGCCGGACAAGGTCGACGCGGCCCTCTCCAACTACTTCCGGCCGGGCAACCTCACCGCCCTGCGCGAACTGGCGCTGCTGTGGGTCGCCGACCGCGTCGACGCGTATCTCACCGAGTACCGCAGCGAGCACCACGTCTCGACCATCTGGGGTTCGCGCGAGCGTATCGTCGTCGGCCTGACCGGCGGCCCCGAGGGGCGCACCCTGATACGGCGTGCCGCGCGGCTGGCGGAGAAGGGCGCCGGCGGCGAGGTGATGGCCGTCTACATCTCGCGCAGCGACGGCCTCACCGCCGCCTCCCCGAAGGAACTGGCCGACCAGCGCACCTTGGTCGAGGATCTCGGCGGCACCTTCCACCAGGTCGTCGGCGACGACATACCGGCAGCCCTGCTCGACTTCGCCCGGGGCGTGAACGCCACCCAGATCGTGCTGGGCGTCTCCCGGCGCAGAAGCTGGCAGTACGTCTTCGGGCCGGGGGTCGGCGCGACGGTCGCCGTCGAGTCAGGGCCCGACCTGGACGTCCACCTCATCACGCACGACGAGGCGGGCAAGGGGCGCGGACTGCCGGTGGCGCGCGGAGCACGCCTCGGCCGGTCCCGGGTCATCTGGGGTTGGCTCGTCGGCGTGCTCGGTCCCGTCCTTCTGACGTGGCTGCTCACCGGCACCACTCCGGACGTCGGCCTCGCCAACGACATGCTGCTGTTCCTGACGTTGACGGTGGCGGCGGCCCTGCTGGGCGGGCTCTTCCCGGCACTGGCGTCGGCGGTGGTGGGCTCTCTATTGCTCAACTGGTACTTCACCCCACCCATCCATACCCTGACGATCGCCGACCCGAAGAACATCGTCGCCATCGCGATCTTCGTCGGGGTGGCCGTGTCCGTGGCCTCCGTGGTGGACCTGGCGGCCCGACGTACCCACCTTGCGGCGCGGCTGCGCGCCGAGTCGGAGATCCTCTCCTTCCTCTCGGGGAACGTCCTGCGCGGCGAGACCACACTCGAGGCGCTGCTGATACGGGTCCGGGAGACCTTCGGCATGGAGTCGGTGGCCCTGCTGGAGCGGACCGGAGTGACGGACCCCTGGACCTGCGCCGGCAGCGTGGGACCCCAGCCCGCAAAGATCCCGGAGGACGCGGACGTCGACGTACCGGTCGGCGACCACATGGCCCTGTCCCTCCGGGGCCGAGTGCTCCCCGCCGCCGACCGCCGCGTGCTGGCCGCGTTCGCCGCGCAGGCCGCCGTCGTCCTGGACCGCCAGCGCCTGCGACGCGAGGCCGACCGCGCCAAGGAACTCGCGGAGGGCAACCGCATCCGCACCGCGCTCCTCGCCGCCGTCAGCCACGACCTGCGCACCCCGCTCGCCGGCATCAAGGCCGCGGTCACGTCGCTGCGTTCGGACGACGTCAAGTGGTCGGCGCAGGACCAGGCCGAACTCCTGCAGGCGATCGAGGAAGGCGCCGACCGGCTCGACCACCTCGTCGGCAACCTGCTGGACATGTCCCGCCTCCAGACCGGCACGGTCACCCCGATCATCCGCGAAACCGACCTCGACGAGGTCGTGCCCATGGCGCTCGGCGGGGTCCCGAATCCGGAGGAGTGCGTGGACCTGGACATCCCCGAGACCCTGCCGATGGTGTACGTCGACCGGGGGCTGCTGGAACGGGCGGTCGCGAACGTCGTGGAGAACGCCGTCAAGTACAGCCCGGCGGAGGAGAGGGTCATGGTGTCCGCCAGCGCCCTCGCCGACCGGGTCGAGCTGCGGGTCGTGGACCGCGGGCCCGGTGTCCCGGACGAGGCCAAGGACCGCATCTTCGAACCGTTCCAACGGTACGGTGACGCGCCCCGCGGTGTCGGCGTCGGCCTCGGCCTCGCGGTCGCCCGCGGCTTCGCCGAGGCCGTCGGCGGCACGCTCCACGCCGAGGACACCCCGGGCGGCGGCCTCACCATGGTCCTCACGGTACCGATGGCACCGGAGCGCGGGTGGCCGGAGCAGCCGGGCCTGTCGGTGTCGGCCACCTCCTGAGAACGTCAGGCCTCGGGCGACACGGTGTCGAACTCCCGCTCCAGGCGGCCGTGTCCAGCCGTAGCCGCCAGGTGTTCCGGCGATGCAGGGCCGCCAGGTCCGCCTGGAGCGGTGACGTGGGCGGTTTCGAGGTCGGTTGCCGTACGGGCGATGACCTCGTTGAGGTCTTCGAGCTTGGACTTCAGCGACCTGATCTCGATCTGCGCTCGGCGCTGACGCTTGTCTTCGTCGACAGTCCGGAAGCACAGGGAGCGGCAGGCCTCGGCGCGGTGGCGATGAGGCTCGACCTCCTGCTCGGAGGCAGGGCACTGGCGGACGGGCAGAGCATCCGCAACCCGGGAAGGGACGTAACCTGCCGCCCGGCAGGTCGAGTTGCCGGGACCGATCGCCGCGCGCTGAGGCGTGGGTCACATGCCGGGTGCCGATGTCACACTCCGGGCGCCCCCACGGCTCTCAGTGGTCAGACATGGCAGGAGGTCCCATGATGTCCGACACCTCGTCGGCCGGCGGTACCCGGGAGAACGCGGTCGACACGGCCACCCAGGTGTTCGTCGAGCACCGAGAACTGCTTTTCTCCATCGTCTACAACATGCTCAGCAGTGTCGCCGACACCGAGGACGTGCTCCAGGAGACATGGCTGGCGTGGGCGGCCAGAGGCGGGGCACCGGACGCGGAGCGGATCGACAGCCCACGCGCCTATCTGGTGCGGATCGCGGTGAACAAGGCCCTCGCCCGCCAGGCCGCCATCAGCCGCCGCCGCGAGGCCTATGTCGGTCCGTGGCTGCCCGAACCGCTCGTCACCTCCCTCGCCGACGGTCGTGCTCACGGCGATGCCGGGGACGCCGCCGACACGGCCGAGCGCACCCAGTCGGTGTCCATGGCGCTGCTGGTCGTGCTGGAGACCCTCACCCCGCTGGAACGCGCGGTGTTCGTCCTGCACGAGGTGTTCGGCTATGCGCACACCGAGACCGCCGACATCCTCGGCCGCAGTCCCGCGGCGGTACGCCAGCTCGCCCACCGCGCACGCGAGCATGTCCACGCCCGCCGCCCCCGCTACCGGACCGACCCGCGTCTGCGTCGACAGGTGACCGAGCGGTTCACGGCCGCGGTCGCCGGGGGCGACCTGCGGACGCTGCTGACGCTCCTGGCGCCGGACGTGACCCTGTGGGCCGACGGCGGGGGCAAGGCCACCGCCGCGGGCCCGCGCCCGGTCCACGGCCGTGACAAGGTCGCCCGGCTCCTGGCAAACGGCGCCACCCGCACCGGCGGCGGCCTGGACATCCGCTACCGGCGGGTCAACGGCGACCCCTCGGCGCTGCTGTTCAGCGGCGACTCGCCCTTCGCCGTACTGGTCCTCGACCTGGTCCCGGACGGCCGGCAGGTCTGCGGCATCTACTTCGTCACCAACCCCGAGAAGCTTGAGGGCCTCACCTGAGGCCGGCTGCCGGGCGACCGTCGGCCGAGACGTGAGGAGGACGGGAATGCAGGAGATCGAACTGTCCGCCGGGACCATCGAGTACGAGGACACCGGCGGCGACGGTCCCACGGTCGTGCCGTTGCACGGGTTCATGATGGATGCCTCGCTGTGGGCCGGGACGATCCGTGAGCTGTCCGCCGATCACAGGTGCGTGGCACCGACGCTGCCCCTCGGCGCGCATCGTCATGCGATGCGCGCGGACGCCGACCTGTCGCTGCCCGGGATGGCCCGCCTGGTCGCGGAGTTGCTCGACCGCATGGATCTGCGAGACGTCACCCTCGTCGGCAATGACACCGGCGGGGCGATCGTTCAACTGCTCATGTGCGAGGGCGTCGCGCGCGTGGGCCGGGTCGTGCTCGCCTCCTGTGACGCGTTCGACAACTTCCCGCCCGGGCTGACCGGCAGGACGCTGGTGCTCACCGGCAAGCTCCCGCCCCGGCTGTTCGGGCTGTTCATGCAGCAGATGCGACTCCGGGCGATCCGGCGGCTCCCGATCGCGTTCGGGTGGCTGACCCTACGGGGGGACGCCGCCACCGCCCGCTGGATGCGGCCGGTCATGCGGCGGCCGGACATCCGGCACGACGCCGTGCGCACCCTGCGCGCGGCCGCGGCGGACACCGGTCTCCTGACGACCGCGGCCGAACGCCTGCCCCGGTTCGAACGCCCCGCCCTCGTGGTGTGGGCGACCCGCGACCGCGTCATGCCGCCCGAACACGGCCGCCGACTGGCCGAACTCCTTCCGCACGGACGGCTGGTCGAGGTGGGCGACAGCTACACCCTCATCCCGCTGGACCAGCCGGCCCGACTTGCCCGGGTGATCGGGGAGTTTACGCCCGGCCGCCACTGACCGGGCGGGCGCCGAACGACGAGAGAGAAGAGACAGCGGATGCAGCTCACCATCTTCGCAGCGACCGGTGGCATCGGCCGCCACCTTCTCGAACAGGCAGTCGCCGCGGGGCACGATGTCACCGCGGTGGTACGCACCCCACAGGGCCTGAGCGGGTGGAAGGGACGGGCGCGTGTCGTCACGGCCGACCTGGCCGCGCCGGACGCGGACGTGCTCGCGTCCGCCGTCGTCGGCCGGGACGCCGTCCTGTCCGGGCTCGGACCGCGCAGGCCGAGGGCCGACGCGGGCGTCGCCTCGCGGGGCACGAAGGCCATCGTGGCCGCGATGCGGGCGACCGGCGTGAAGCGCCTGGTCGTGGTCAGCGCCGCACCGATCGGCACCGTGCCGTCGCCGGGTCGCCCGAACCCGCCGAAACACGACGCCGGCGACGGTTTCCTGATGCGCCACCTGGGCAGCCGGTTCGCGCGAGCCATGTTCAGCGCGCACTACGCGGACCTCGCCCTGATGGAGGACATGCTGCGGGGCAGCGATCTGGACTGGACCGTCTCACGACCGCCGCAACTGACCGACAAACCCCTGACCGGCGCTTACCGGACGGCGTTCGGGCAGAACATCCGGGGCGGCTCGAAGGTTTCGCGCGCCCACGTCGCCGATCACATGCTGCGGGTGCTCGACCGACCCGAGACGATCGGACAGACCATCGGCATCGCCGACTGAGGAGCCGCGACACCACGGTCCGCACGGCCCTCGTCGAGGCCGCGATCACGGTGGCCGTCTCCCGACGGGATCGTGTCATCGCTCCGGCGGACACGGCCGCGGAATTAGTCTCGGGGCGCATGAGGACCTCGTTGGCGCTGGACACCCTGCCTCGCCTCGTCGGTGCGGTGATCCTCGGGACCGTGGCCGGCGTGGCCGTCGGGCTGCCGACCCGGGCGCCGCTCGGGGCGCTGGCCGGGATCGCCGTGACGCAACTGGCGTTCGTGCTGGCGGGCTGGGCGGTGCTGTGGCCCATGGACGCCGCCGCCACCCACCGCAACGCCCGGCGCGAGGACCTGCGGCCGGCCGGTGAGGAACTGGTGGTCGTGGCGGTCGCCTCGTGCGGACTGCTCGCCATCGTGCTGCTGCTCCTGCTCGGCCCGTCCGACACCGGCCACGCGGGCGCCGCGACCGCCCTGTTCGGGGTGTTCCTGGCCTGGGCCGCACTGCACCTGATGTACGCCACCCGCTATGCCTACGTGTACTACGCCGCCGACGGCGGGATCGACTTCAATTCAGGACTGCCGCCCGCGTACCGCGACTTCCTCTACTTCAGCTACAACCTCGGCATGACCTACCAGGTGTCCGACACCTCCGTGTCGAGTACGGCCATCCGCGCGATCGTGCTGCGGCACGCGCTCCTGTCGTACGTCTTCGGCACCAGCATTCTCGCCACCGCCATCAACCTCGTCGCCGGACTCGTCACCAGCTGAGGTCCCCGCGACGTCCCCGCGCGGTCGCGCCCCGGAGACAGCAGGATGGGGAGGGGGCCGGACGGGCCCTCGCGCATTGGATGCCGCCGTATCGGATGAGGAGGACGGGCCGTGGTCGAATCGCAGCCCGTGGTCGTCGAACCGGCCAGGACCGCCGTGTTCCTCGTGGTCACCATCACGCCGGGCCACGAGGAGACGGTCCGTGACCTGCTCGAGGACGTCTCGGGCCTGTGCCGCTCGGTCGCCTTCCGCGCCCCCGGCGAGCAGCTCAGCTGTGTCGTCGGCATCGGCTCGGCCGGCTGGGACCGGCTGTTCCGCGGACCGCGGCCGCGGGAGCTGCACCCGTTCGTGGAACTGAACGGCGAACGCCACCGGGCCCCGGCCACCCCGGGAGACCTCCTCTTCCACGTGCGGGCCCGCCACATGGACCTGTGCTTCGAACTGGCCCACCTGCTCACGGAGCGGCTGCGCGACGCGGTCACGGTGGTGGACGAGGTCCATGCGTTCAAATACTTCGACGAGCGCGACCTGCTCGGGTTCGTCGACGGCAGTGAGAACCCCGAGGGGCGGCGCGCGGCCGACGCGGTGTTCATCGGCGACGAGGACCCGGACTTCTCCGGGGGCAGCTATGTGACGGTGCAGAAGTACCTGCACGACATGACGGCGTGGAACGCCCTGTCGTCGGAGGAGCAGGAGAGGGTCATCGGGCGCACGAAGCTCGCCAACGTCGAGTTGTCCGACGACGTCAAGCCCGCCGACTCCCACGTGGCGCTCAACACCGTCACGGACGAGAACGGCGACGAGCGCAAGATCGTGCGCGAGAACATGCCGTTCGGCACCCTCGGCAAGGGCGAGTTCGGCACGTACTTCATCGGCTACGCGCGCACCCCGGACGTGACCGAGCAGATGCTGAGGCACATGTTCCTCGGCGACGGACGCGCCACCCACGACCGCATCCTCGAGTACTCGACCGCCGTCACCGGGTGCCTGTTCCACGTGCCGACGGCCACCTTCCTCGACGACCTTCCCCCCGCCCCGGGCTGAGCCCGGTCACCCCGCGGGCTGCTCGCCCAACGACACGACCTCCGCGGTCGCCCGTCCCTCCGGCGCCTCGTAGCCGACCGAGTCGCCGACCCGGTGACCGAGCAGCGCGCGCCCGAGCGGGCTGTCCGCCGTCACCAGCGTCCGGTCCAGCACCGCCGCGGTCGCGCCGATCTGGACGGTGTCCACCGTGCCGTCCGCGAACCGTACGGTGACCGTGCTGCCCACCCCGACCAGATCGGTGGCGGGCGGCCCCGCGTCGGCCGCCTGCCGCAGTCGCGTGGTGATCTCCGAGATACGCGCGTCGAGGCGGTCGAGGTCGTCGGCGCGCTGCAGCTCGTCGGCCCCGTCGGCGCTGTCGCCGACCGTGTCGCCGTCCCGCAGAGTCGCCGCGACCGTCTCGCGTTCGGCGCGGACGTCGGCCAGCTCCCGTTCGAGCGCCTGCCGGGCGGCCTCGCCTATGGGCTGGGGTTCGCTGGTCATGCGTGCTCCTCGGGCAGGGAGGGGTGGGAGGAGTGGACAAGTGCGGCGGTGAGACATCTCCGCTTCGACGCATTTTATGTTAAATGTCCGTTTGTCTGGCACCCGTGCGGCCACCTTCGCCGGGCCCCGCCCGGAGTCCGGTTCAGTCCCGCGCCGCCCACAGGCTGCGTACGTGCCCCAGGTGCCGGGTCATGATCTCCCCTACGGCCTTCTCGTCGCGCTCCAGCAGCGCGTCCAGGAGCTCCAAGTGCTCCTCGGCCGAGGTCAGCAGGCGGCCCGCCTCGACCAGGGCCGTGAGGCCGTAGAGGCGGGAACGGCCGCGCAGGTCGGCGACCACCTCTACCAGGTGGGCGTTGCCGGCCAGGGCGAGCAGCCCGAGGTGGAAGCGGGTGTCGGCCTCGACGTAGGCGATCAGGTCGCCCGCCGCGGCGGCGGTGACGATCTCCCGGGCCGCCGGACGCAGCGCCTCCAGGGACACCCGGTCGGCCGTGCGGGCCAGGTCCACCACCGTGGGGATCTCGATCAGCGCACGGATGTGGGTGTACTCGTCCAGCTGCCTGTCGGAGACGGCGGTGACCCGGAAGCCCTTGTTGGGCACCGTGTCGACCAGGCCCTCCTTGGCCAGGTCCAGCATCGCCTCCCGCACCGGTGTCGCCGAGACGCCGAAGCGGGAGGCGAGCGAGGGTGCCGAGTAGACCTCGCCCGGCCGCAGTTCGCCCGCGATCAGGGCGGCCCGCAGCGCGTCGGCGACCCGCTCGCGGTAGCTGCTCCGCCGGCCGCCCAGCCGGGGGAGCGCGGGTGCGTCCGCATCCTGCGGTTTCTGTGCCATGTCACGCATCATCGAAGTCTAGTCGGACTCTAGAGGACGAAGCCCTCCGGGAACGGGTCGGTCGGATCGAGTAGGTACTGGGCCGTACCGGTGATCCAGGCGCGCCCGGTGAAGCTCGGCAGCACGGCGGGGACACCGGCGACCTCCGTGGTGCCCAGCAGCCGCCCGGTGAACCGGGTGCCGATGAAGGACTCGTTCACGAACTCGGTGTGCAAAGGGAGTTCCCCGCGCGCGTGAAGTTGCGCCATGCGCGCGCTCGTTCCCGTTCCGCAGGGCGAGCGGTCGAACCAGCCGGGGTGGATGGCCATGGCGTGCCGGGAGTGGCGGGCGGTGGCGCCGGGCGCGTACAGATGGACGTGGTGGCAGCCGCGAATGGACGGGTCCTCCGGGTGGACCGGCTCGTCCCCGGCGTTGATCGCCTCCATCAGCGCCAGCCCGGCGGCGAGGATGTCGTCCTTGCGGGCACGGTCGAAGGGCAGGCCGAACTCCTCCAGCGGCAGGATGGCGTAGAAGTTGCCGCCGTAGGCGAGGTCGTACGTCACCGTCCGCCCGTCGGCGAGCACCGCCTTGCGGTCCAGTCCGACGCTGAAGGACGGCACATTGCGCAGGGTGACGTTCCTCGCGGCACCGTCCTCGACCGCGACCTCGGCGACGACCGGCCCGGCCGGTGTGTCCAGACGGATGGTCGTGACCGGTTCCACGACCTCCACCATGCCGGTCTCGACCAGCACGGTCGCCACGCCGATCGTGCCGTGCCCGCACATGGGCAGATAGCCGGAGACCTCGATGTAGATCACACCCCAGTCGCAGTCGGGGCGGCTCGGCGGCTGCAGGACCGCACCGCTCATCGCGGAGTGCCCCCGCGGCTCGTTCATCAGCAACTGCTTGATGTGGTCCCGGTGTTCACGGAAGTACAGCCGCCGCTCGTTCATCGTCGCGCCGGGCACGGTGCCGATCCCGCCGGTGATCACCCGGGTCGGCATGCCCTCGGTGTGCGAGTCGACGGCGTGCAGGACGAGCTTGCTGCGCATCTCAGGGTTCCCTTCCCGTCCTCCGTCACGCGAGCCCGGCGGCCATGGCCTTCTCGGTGGCCGCTCGGACCGCTGCCTCCTGCTCGGGCGGCAGCGGGACGCGCGGCGGACGCACCGGGCCGCCGTACCGGCCGACGACGTCCATGGACAGCTTGATGGCCTGCACGAACTCCACCCGCGAGTCCCAGCGCAACAACGGGTGCAACTGCCGGTACAGCGGGAGCGCGGTGGTGAGGTCGCCGGCCACGGCGGCACGGTACAGCTCGGCCGACGCCCGGGGGAGTGCGTTCGGGTAGCCGGCCACCCAGCCCTTGGCGCCCGCCACGGCCAGCTCCAGCAGCACGTCGTCCGCGCCGATCAACAGGTCAAGTTCCGGCGCGAGTTCGGCGATCCGGTAGGCGCGGCGGACGTCACCGGAGAACTCCTTCACGGCGTGGATGTGGCCCTCGTCGTGCAGGCGCGCGAGGAGTTCGGGGACGAGGTCGACCTTGGTGTCGATCGGGTTGTTGTACGCCACCACCGGCACGCCCGTCCCGGCGACCTCCGCGTAGTGGGCGAGCACGGACCGCTCGTCGGCGCGGTAGGCGTTGGGCGGCAGCAGCATCACCGCCCGGCAGCCGGCCTCGGCCGCCTGTTCCGCCCAGCGCCGGGCCTCCGCGGAGCCGTACGCGGCGACGCCGGGCATCACCCGCGCACCGCCGACCGCGGCGACCGCGGTCTCCACCGCCCGGGCGCGCTCCTCGGGCGTGAGCACCTGGTACTCGCCCAGGGATCCGTTCGGTACGACGCCGTCGCAGCCGTTCTCCACCAGCCAGGCGCAGTGCTCGGCGTACCGGTCGAGGTCGACCGACAGGTCGTCCCGCAGCGGCAGCGCGGTGGCGACGAGGACACCGCGCCAGGGTCGGTTCTCGGGCTGGGTCATGAGCGGTCCCCAATCAATAGGGTGTGACATATTACTGGGTTCCTTCGATGGATGTGCAGTCCCCGGAAGGGTGTGTACGGGTCAGTCCGGCTGGTCGTCCGGCAGGCCGGCCAGCACGCCGAGCGGGACCGGGCGGGCGAACGGCCGGCGTCCGGGCGTGAGCGGGCAGCCGACGAGCCCGGCCACCGCCGGCCCGCACATCCGCCCCTGGCACCAGCCCATCCCGGCCCGGGTGAGGAGCTTCACGGTGCGCGGGTCCCCGGCCCCGAGGGCGTCGACGGACGTGCGGACCTGCCCGGCGGTGACCTCCTCGCAGCGGCACACCACCGTCTCGTCCGTGATCCGGTCGGCCCAGCCCGCCGGCGGCGCGTGGACCGTGTCGAGGGCCGTGAAGAACTCACGCAGCCGGGTGCGGACCCGGGCGGCCGCGGCCCACCGGCGCGGGTCGGGCACGGTGCCGTGCAGCCGCGCGGCGATCGAACGGCCGGCGATGTGCCCCTCGGCGAGCGCGAGGGCCGCGCCGCCGATCCCGGTGGTCTCGCCGGCCGCCCAGACGCCCGGCACATCGGTGCGCTGCTCGCCGTCGACCCGGACGTCCGTCCCGGACAGCGTGCAGCCGAGCGTCTCGGCGAGGTCGGTGTGCGGCAGCATGCCGTGCCCCACGGCGAGGGTGTCGCAAGGGATGCGGCGGGCACCGCCGGGCGTGAGCCGCCCGTCCCGGCCGAGCGCGGCGACGGTGACCGCCTCCAGCCGGTCGGTGCCGTGCGCCGCCACGACGGTGTGCCGGGTCAGGGTGCGGACACCGTGCCGCAGCAACCGGCCCGCGTACCAGGCGCCTTCGGCGAGCTTCCCGGGCTGCGCGGCGAGCGCCGGTGCCCGCCGCAGCAGGGCCTTCGGATCGGCGGACTCCACCAGCGCGGCCACGCGCGCACCCGCCGCCGCGAGCCCCGTGGCCACGGGCAGCAGCAGGGGGCCGGTGCCGGCGACCACGGCCGTTCGGCCCGGCAGCACCAGGCCGCCCTTGAGCATGGCCTGGGCGCCACCGGCGGTGACCACACCGGGCAGCGTCCAGCCCGGGAAGGGCAGCACCCGCTCGTAGCCGCCGGTGGCGAGGAGCACCGCGTCCGCGCGGACGGTGACCCCGTCCTCCTGCAGGGGGCCCTGCAGCGCGTGCACGGCGATGGCCCCGGCCGGCTCCCTCTCCACGCACCAGACGTGATGATCCGTCAGGTGGACGACCCGTCCCGCGGCGATGTGCCGGTCGAGGCCGTCCCTCAGCCGTTCCCAGGTGCGCCACTGGTGGTGCAGGACCTGTGGCCGTCGTGCGCCGAGGGCGGTGGCGGGCTGCCGGTAGAACTGCCCGCCCGCCTGCTCGGCCGCGTCGAGGAGGGTCACGCGCACGCCACGCGCGGCCGCCGCCAGTGCCGCGGCCAGTCCCGCCGGGCCCGCCCCGACGACGGCGAGGCGCGGTCGTTCAGTCATCGTCCCGGCCCGTCCCCTCCTGCGTGCGGATCACGTCGCCCGGTCGCGCCGGGACCAGGCAAGCGCGTTGGTCGGCCCGGCCGTTGACCGTGACCAGGCAGTCGAAGCACACCCCGATCCCGCAGAACACCCCGCGCGGCCGGCCGCCCCCGCGCGTACGGCGCCAGGACGTCACCCCGGCCGCCCACAGCACGGCCGCGACCGTCTGGCCCGGCAGTGCCTCCAGGGGCCTGCCGTCGAAGGTGACGGTGAAGGCGGCGCCCGGTCTGGCCCGGGTCAGTTCCAGTGGGTTCACCCCGTGGTCCCTCCGTTCGCCTCGAACCGCTCCGGGCGGAACGGCGTGAGATCCAGGTCCGCCGTCTTCCCGGTCAGCGCCTGAGCGATCAACTGGCCGGTGCCGGTGGCCAGTCCGATGCCCGCGCCCTCGTGCCCGCAGGCGTGGTACAGCCCCGGGACCCGCGGGTCGGGGCCGATCGCCGGCAGGTGGTCGGGCAGATAGGGCCTGAATCCCGCGTACGTCCGCAGGGCGCGCACCCGCTCCAGGAAGGGGAACAGCGCGATCGCCCCGGCCGCCAGCGCCCGTACCGCCCGCAGTGACAACGTGCGGTCGAAACCGACCCGTTCACGACTCGCCCCGATCAGGACCGGGCCGGCGGCCGTGCCCTCGACGACCGGCGAGGTCCGCAGCGTGGCCGAGTCGCTCGCCACGTCGGCCACGTAGTCCGCGGCGTACACCTTGTGCCGGACCATGCGCGGCAGCGGCTCGGTGACCAGGACGAAGCCGCGCCGCGGAAGGACCGGGAGGCGTACGCCCGCCAGCGCGGCCAACTCGCCGCCCCAGGTGCCGGTCGCGTTCACCACCGCCGGCGCGTGGATGTCACCCCGGCCGGTGCGGACGCCGAGCACCCCGCCGTCCGCGGTGCGCAGCACTCCGGTCACGGCCCGGCCCGTGTGCAGGCGGGCGCCGGAGGCGCGGAGCAGATGGGCGGCGGCCAGTGCGGGCATGACCTGCGCGTCCTGCGGATAGTGCACGCCGCCCGCCATGCCGGGGGCCAAGTGCGGTTCGAGAGAGCGGAGTTCGTCCGCCCCGACGGGCTCGGCCGTGACACCGGCGGCGCGCTGGCCCTCGGCGAAGTCCGTCAGCGCGCCGAGGGTGCGGGGCGTCGAGGCGACCACCACCCCGCCCTTGGGTTCGTACTCCACCGACGCCCCCAGTGCCCCGGCCAGCTCCGCCCACAGGCGGACCGACAGCAGGGCGAGGTCCAGTTCGGGGCCCGGCTCCTTGTCGGAGACCAGCAGGTTGCCCTCGCCGGCGCCCGTCGTGCCGCCGGCCACCGAACCCCGGTCCACCACCCTCACGTCGAGGCCGGTCCGAGCGGCGTACAGCGCACAGGCCGCGCCCACCATCCCGGCTCCGACGACCACGACATCGCAGGTCAGTCGCTTCGCCACGGCAGTACTATGTCACATGTCGCTGTGTCTGAGGAGACCCCCGCACCGTCCGCGTCACCCGCCCGGAGTCCCAGGCGTGGACGCCCCCTTGACGCCGTACGAGACCGGATCGACACTCCAGTGAGGGAATCCTAGTGAACAGGTAGGGAAACATGGTGCGCCTCGAGACGGTCGCCGGCCGAGAGGGCCGCACGCCGTTGCTCGCACCCCTTCTCACGTCCCGCCTGCACATCGACCTGCTGCGTGTCTGCAGCGCGATCAGCCTTCAGCGCTGAGCCGGGCCCCGCCTCGCCCCACTCCACCGACCAACGCTTCCGCCGCGCGTACGTCCGCGCGCCCGCACCAGGGGAGACTCATGTCCATCACTCCGCTCGCCGCCGTCCCGACCGCCCGCCGCACGGGCCCCCTCTTCCGGGGCCGGATCGGCCAGGACGCGCGCAGCGGCCACTACGCCGTGCCGCACCGCTACCGCCTCCATCTGTCCACCGCCTGTCCCGACGGGCTGCGCCTCGCCATCGGTCACAGCCTCCTCGGTCTCGACGCCGGTTGTCCGGTGACCCTCCTGCCCGCCGTGCCGGACTGTCCAGGCGGCGGCCACTCGGCCCTGCGCCCGCTGTACGAGGCGAGCGCCCACCACTACCGCGGACCCGCCCTGGCGCCGGTGCTCAGCGACGACTGGTCCGGACGCATCGTCAGCACCCACACGCCGGACATCCTGCGAGACCTGGACCGCTTCCCGCGCGACGGCCGACCCTCCCTGTACCCGTGCGGCACGGAGAGTCAGATCGAAGCCGTCGAACGGCTCTGCGCCGAGGGCATCCAGGAAGCCGCGCAGCGCGCCGGACGGGCCGACTCCGACCCCGCCGAGCGTGCCGCCGCCCTGGACGCGCTGCTGGACACACTGGGCCGGCTGGAGCGGTACCTGGAGGGTGAGGAGTACGTCGTCGACGGCCGGCTCACCGCAGCCGACATCGAACTGTGGGTGGCTCTGGTGCAGTTGGACACCGTGCACCGCTACCACCTCGACGCGTCCGCCGTGCACCGCGTCGCCGACCACCCGGCGCTGTGGGCCCACGCCCGCCGTCTGGCCGCCCACCCGGCCTTCGGCGCCCACCTCGACCTCGACGGCATCGCCCGCCGCCACCACGGCCGCTGCCGGGGCCTCGAGGCGGCCGGAGCCGCGGTCCAGATCCTGGACTGGACGGCCCACGCGGCGGAGACGCCCGGCACTTGTCGCAGGTGAGAGCCCACCGGGCAGGTCCACCCACCGGACAACCGTTGACATTCGAACGGTCAACTGCCTTACTTACGGCTCAGAACGGTCATGAGCGTCAGCGCCAAGCCCTGGCTCGCTGACCGGCAACCCTCGCATCGCGGTGGGGTGCCCCAGGTGACGACCGGACCGGACGACGTTTTCGGTAAGCGCGAGGGCCCCGCGGGGCCGGAACAGTGACAGGTGACGCCATGTACGCAGCTCTCAGGACGGCGACGAGCCGTGTCCAGAGCCGCGTCGCGCCGTACGCCGGGCTCCTCGTCGCCGACCGTGCCGTCGATCTGCTCCGCGTCAACAGCGCACTGTGTACCGCATCGGGCCGTGCCCGCTGTCGGGGCTGACCTCTCCCTTCCAGCCCCCGCGTTCCTGACGCACACCGCCGGCGCGGTGTGCCGCCGTCCGCCCAGCCCCCGGTTCCCGTGCGTTCCCGTGTGCCACCCCGTGCCGTAGTGCCGCGGTGGCCCGCATCCGCTCGCCGCGATCCCGGGGTGTCCGACTCCGCCGGAGCCCGCCATGAGTGAACCCCCAGGCGCCGCCGTGTCCCTCGCCGAGGCGCCCCCCGTCGAAACACCGTCAAAAAGCTTTGCAGCGCAACGCGTTCAACCGCTGCGCCGGCCCGGCCGGTGGATCGTCACCGCCGTCGTCCTCGTGCTCGTCGCGCAGATTGCGCACGGACTGGCCACCAACCCCTTCTACCAGTGGGACCGCTTCCGCTACTGGTTCCTGCGCCCCACCATCCTCGACGGGCTCGCCGTCACCCTCGAAGTCGCCGCGTTCAGCGCGGTGCTCGGCCTCCTCGGCGGCATCCTGCTGGCCCTCGGCCGCCTCTCCGGCAGCCCGGTGCTGCGGGCGGTGAGCTGGACGTACACCTGGCTGTTCCGCTCCGTCCCGCTGATCGTCGTCCTGATCTTCCTCTACAACTTCAGCGCCCTGTACAAGACGCTGAGCCTCGGCATTCCCTTCGGACCGGCCTTCGTCACCTTCGACGAGTCCCGGCTCGCCACCGACATGACGGTCGCCGTCATCGGACTGAGCCTCAACGAGGCGGCCTACGCCTCCGAAGTCGTGCGCGGCGGAATCCTCTCCGTCGACCAGGGCCAGCACGAGGCGGCGGCCGCGCTCGGCCTGCCGAAGGGCTACCAGTTCACCCGCATCGTCTTCCCGCAGGCCCTGCGGTCCATCACACCGAACTACGTCAACCAGCTCATCGGCCTGATCAAGAGCACGTCCCTGGTGTTCTACGTCTCCCTGCTCGACCTGTTCGGCTCGGTGCAGAGCATGGGCAGCACCTACCCCGGCGACATCGTGCCGCTGCTGCTCGTCGCCACCGTCTGGTACCTGATCCTGACCAGCGTGGTGTCAGTCGTCCAGTTCTACGTGGAACGGTACTTCGCCCGCGGTGCCACCCGCAGTCTGCCGCCGACACCGCTGCAGCGGGCACGGGCGGGCCTCGCCGAGTTCCGGGCCCGGCTGCGGGAGGCCGCCGTATGACCACCACCGACACCCTTCGCTCGACGCCTGCCGCCCTTGAGGTGCACGACGTCCACAAGTGGTACGGCACCCATCGTGTCCTGGACGGCATCGACCTGACCGTCCGCCCCGGCGAGGTCACCGTCGTCATCGGGCCCTCCGGCTCCGGCAAGTCCACACTGCTGCGGGTCATCAACCACCTGGAGAAGCCCGAGGTCGGCCATGTCAGCGTCGGCGGCGAGCTGATCGGCGTGAAGCGGAACGGGGACCGGCTGAAGGAGCTGAGCGAGCGGGCCATCCTCGCCCAGCGCAGCCGGATCGGCTTCGTCTTCCAGAACTTCAACCTCTTCCCGCACCTGACCGTCCTCGACAACGTCGCCGCCGCCCCCGTCGCCACGGGCAGGCTGGCCAGGCCCGAGGCCCAGGAGCTGGCCCGCGAACTGCTCACCCGGGTCGGCCTCGGCGACCGTACCGGCGCCTACCCGAGGCAGCTGTCCGGCGGCCAGCAGCAGCGCGTTGCCATCGCCCGCGCCCTCGCACTGCGGCCCGGCATCATCCTCTTCGACGAGCCGACCTCCGCGCTCGACCCCGAACTGGTCGGCGAGGTCCTCTCCGTCATCAAGGACCTGGCGACCAGCGGCACCACCCTCGTCATCGTCACCCACGAGATCGGCTTCGCCCGTGAGGTCGCCGACCGGATCGTCTTCATCGACGGCGGAAAGATCGTCGAACAGGGCCCGCCGGCCCAGGTGCTGGACAAGCCACGGCACGAGCGGACCCGGGACTTCCTGAGCAAGGTCCTCTGAGCCGGACCGAGCCGGACCGAGCCGGTCGGAGTGACCGCGACCGGGCCGCCACGACTTCCCTCCCCACGCCACCCTCATCACCTTCTGAACGACAAGGACAGCCATGCCCAGCCACCTTTCCCGACGCAGCCTGATACGCGGCATCACCGCGGCGACCGCGGTCGCCACCCTCGCCACCGGGCTCGCCGCCTGCGGTGGTGACAGCGACGCCGCGACCAAGACCGACGCCGCCGGCACGGTGACCGTGGGGCAGGTGTCCAACGGCGCGGCCACCGAGACCGGACTCAAGGTCTCCGAGGTGAAGTCGATCAGCGCCGAACTGCCCACGTCCGTCCGCAGGAGCGGCAAGCTGCGGATCGCCATCGGCGCCCTGCCGGACGGTTTCCCGCCGCTGGCCTTCGTCGGCTCCGACCAGAAGACCCTCACCGGCGCCGAGCCCGACTTCGGCCGCCTGGTCGCCGCGGTCCTGGGCCTGCGGCCGGAGGTGAAGAATTTCACCTGGGAGAACATGTTCGTCGGCATCGACAGCGGCAAGGTCGACGTCGGCTTCTCCAACATCACGGACACCGAGGAGCGCAAGAAGAAGTACGACTTCGCCTCCTACCGCAAGGACAACCTCGGCTTCGAGGTGCTGAAGAAGAGCACCTGGAACTTCGACGGCGACTACAGGAGCCTCGCGGGCAGGACGGTCGCCGTGGACAACGGCACCAACCAGGAGAAGATCCTGCTGGAGTGGCAGGCGAAGCTGAAGAAGGAGGGCAAGAACCTCACCGTCAAGAACTTCGCCAGTAAGAACGCCACCTACCTGGCCCTGACCGGCGGCAAGATCGACGCGTACTTCGGTGCCAACCCCGGCCTCGCCTACCACGAGAAGCAGTCCGCCAAGTCGCCCGACCCGACCCGCAGCGCGGGCACCTTCTCCGGCGCCGGCGCCACTCTGCAGGGCCTGATCGCGGCGACCACCAAGAAGGACAACGGACTCGCCAAGCCGCTCGCCGACGCCGTCAACCACCTCATCAAGAAGGGGCAGTACGCCAAGTGGCTGGCCGCCTACAACCTCGCCAACGAGGCCGTCGACAAAGCCGAGGTCAACCCGCCCGGGCTGCCGCTGGACAACTCCTGACCAGTCGTCGGCTCCGTGTGAATCCATGCAAGCCGACTCGGGAGAGGACTCCGCCGCCGTGGCCCACCAGACCGACACCCGCGGAGGCGGAGCCCCCTCGCTGCCCGATGCCCCCGTCCTCGACAACGCCGTCTGGGCCGCCCTGGACGGCCCCCACGCCCACCTCGCCGAGCGAAGCGAGATGGGGGTCCCCCCGGCCGAAGGCCGGGGGAGCCACGGCCGCGCCGCCCGCTACCAGCCCGGCATCTACGCCCACGCCGCGCTCGAGAACCCGGACGATCCGGCCGCCTGGGCCGACCTGCACGCCCTCGTCGGACCGGGAACCACCGTACGGATCAAGCCCGTTGACCGTGCGCCCGACGGCTGGCAGGTCGTCAGCGGGGGAGAGGGCGTTCAGCTCGTCGACACGGCCCTGCGCGCCGAGCCCGCCCCGGAGGCGGTACGGCTGGGTACCGCCGACGTGCCCGAGATCCTCGACCTGGTCGCCCGCACCCGGCCCGGCCCGTTCCTCAGGCGGACCGTCGAGATGGGTACCTACCTCGGAATCCGGCACGAGGGCCGGCTGATCGCCCTCGCGGGAGAGCGGCTGCGGCTGCCCGGCTGGACCGAGATCAGCGCCGTCTGCACCGACCCCGATCACCGCGGCAGGGGGCTGGCCACCCGGCTGGTGCGCGCGGTCGCGGCGGGCATCGGGGAACGCGGGGACACCCCGTTCCTGCACGCCGCCGCCGACAACGCGCCGGCGATCCGGCTGTACGAGTCGATCGGTTTCACCCTGCGCCGCCGCACGCACATCCTGCGGGTCCGCAGCCCGGAAACATCCCGCAGCCCGGAAACATCCCGCGGCCCGGGAACAACCCGCGTCACCCGGGCGTTGTGAGTCATGACGAGATCCGCCAGGCGGACGCCGACCAGACCCGCCGCGCCCGACGGACGGAGGTGACGGCCGTGACACGTGTACTCCCGCCGTGCGTCCCGCACCCGTACCGCTCCGTCCGCCTGCACTCCCGGCCGCACATAGACCTCCAGCGCGTCGCCGGCGCGCTCTGTCGTCACTGACGTTCTCCCGGCCTCACGCTTCGGGCCCGGGCCCTCATCCCGCCGCGCTCGCCCGCCGCCGACGCCCTCTTCCGCGAGCCGGTGTTCTCTCACGGACATCAAGGAAGGCACCCACGTGTCCTCAACTCCTCCTTCTCCCCTGCACCTTGCCGTCGCCCTGGACGGCACCGGCTGGCACCCGGCCTCCTGGCGCGAGCCGGTGGCCCGGCCCCATGACCTGCTCACCGCCGGCTACTGGGCCGATCTGGTCGCCGAGGCCGAGCGCGGCCTGCTCGACTTCGTCACCATCGAGGACGGTCTCGGCCCGCAGTCCTCCCGCTTCCTCGAGCCGGACGACCGTACCGACCAGGTACGCGGCCGCCTCGACGCCGTGCTCATCGCCTCCCGCGTCGCTCCGCTGACCCGGCACATAGGCGTGGTGCCGACGGTCGTGGCCACGCACACCGAGCCGTTCCACAGCTCCAAGGCCATCGCCACCCTCGACTACGTGAGCACCGGCCGCGCCGGACTGCGTGTGCAGATCACCGCCAGGCCGAACGAAGCCGCGCACTTCGGCCGCCGTACCGTCCCGCTGATCGACGCCTACGACAGCGCGGCTGCCCAGGAGTTGGTCACCGACCTGTTCGACGAGGCCGCCGACTACGTGGAGGTCGTACGCCGGCTCTGGGACAGCTGGGAGGACGACGCCGAGATCCGGGACGCCGCCACCGGACGCTTCGTCGACCGCGACAAGCTGCACTACATCGACTTCGCGGGCCGCCACTTCAGTGTCAAGGGCCCCTCGATCACGCCCCGTCCGCCCCAGGGGCAGCCGGTCGTCACCGCCCTGGCCCACGACACCATTCCCTACCGGCTGCTCGCCCGCCAGGCCGACATCGGCTACGTCACCCCGCACGACGCCGACCAGGCCCGCGCGATCGTCACCGAGGTACGCGCCGAACAGGCCGTGGCCGGCCGCGCCGACCAGACCCTGCACGTCTTCGGCGACCTGGTCGTGTTCCTCGACGACGACCGGGCCGCGGCCGAGGCCCGCCGTGAGCGCCTGGACGCCCTCGCGGGGGAGCCGTACACCAGCGACGCCCGGATCTTCGCCGGTACGCCCGCGCAACTCGGCGACCTGCTGGAGGAGTTGCGGGCGGGCGGCCTGACCGGCTTCCGGCTGCGGCCCGCCGTGCTCGGCCACGACCTGCCGCGGATCACCCAGGGCCTCGTGCCCGAACTGCGGCGCCGGGGCCTGTTCCGGCACGCCTACGAGGCCGACACCCTGCGTGGCCTCCTCGGGCTCGCCCGCCCCGCCAACCGCCATGCCGCAGCCACCGCCTGAGCCGGAGGGACGCACCACCATGAGCAAGCCGCTGAAGCAGATCCACCTGGCCGCCCACTTCCCCGGCGTCAACAACACCACCGTGTGGAGCGACCCGGCCGCCGGGAGCCACATCGAGTTCAGCTCCTTCGCGCACTTCGCCCGCACCGCCGAACGCGCCAAATTCGACTTCCTGTTCCTCGCCGAGGGACTGAGGCTGCGCGAACAGGGCGGAAAGATCTACGACCTGGACGTCGTCGGCCGCCCCGACACCTTCACCGTGCTGGCCGCGCTCGCCGCCGTCACCGACCGGCTGGGACTGACCGGCACCATCAACTCCACCTTCAACGAGCCCTATGAGGTGGCCCGCCAGTTCGCCAGCCTCGACCACCTCTCCGGCGGCCGCTCCGCCTGGAACGTGGTCACCTCCTGGGACGCCTTCACCGGCGAGAACTTCCGCCGCGGCGGCTTCCTGCCGCAGCCAGACCGCTACTCCCGCGCCAAGGAGTTCCTCGCCACCGCGAACGAGCTCTTCGACTCTTGGCGGGGCGACGAGATACTCGCCGACCAGACCGCCGGCACCTTCCTCAGCGACGCCAAGGCCGGCGCCTTCGTGCACCAGGGGCAGCACTTCGACATCCACGGCCGCTTCAACGTCCCGCGCTCCCCGCAGGGCCGCCCGGTGATCTTCCAGGCCGGCGACTCCGACGAGGGCCGCGAGTTCGCCGCCTCGAGTGCGGACGCGATCTTCAGCAGGTACGCCACCCTCACGGAGGGCCAGGCCTTCTACACCGACGTCAAGGGGCGCCTCGCCAAGTACGGCCGCAGGCTCGACCAGCTGCTCATCCTGCCCGCCGCGACCTTCGTCCTCGGCGACACCGACCAGGAGGCCGCCGAACGGGCGCGCGAGGTGCGCCGGCAGCAGGTCAGTGGTGCGACGGCCCTCAAGCACCTGGAGTTCGTCTGGAACCGCGACCTGTCGGGGTACGACCCGGAGGGTCCGCTGCCCGACGTCGACCCGCTGGTCGCCGAGGAGCACATCTCCCGGGGCCGCGCCCAGGTCAGGATGTACCGCGACCCGATCGCCACCGCCCGCGAGTGGCGGCAGCTCGCCGAGGCGAACAAGTGGTCCATCCGCGACCTGGTGATCAACACCGGCAACCGGCAGACCTTTGTCGGCTCCCCGGCCACCGTCGCACAGACCATCAACGACTATGTGCAGGCGGACGCGTCCGACGGCTTCATCCTGGTCCCGCACATCACCCCCGGCGGGCTGGACGTCTTCGCCGACAGGGTCGTCCCACTGCTCCAGGAACAGGGCGTGTTCCGCACCGAGTACGAGGGCACCACCCTGCGCGACCATCTGGGCCTCGCCCACCCCGACGCCGGTGCCACTGCCGAGCGGGCCGCGTCGTGAAGTTCCTCGCCATCACCCTCATCGTGCACCGCCCGGACCCGGTCACGGGCATACGGAAGCCGACCCACGACCGCTTCCGCGAGGTGCTCGACAACGCGGTGCTCGCCGAGGAACTGGGCTTCGACGGATTCGGCGTGGGGGAGCGGCACGAGCGGCCGTTCATCTCCTCCTCGCCGACGGTGGTGCTCAGCCACATCGCCGCGCTCACCAGACGCATCCGGCTCTTCACCGCCGTCACCACGCTGAGCCTGCTGGACCCGGTCCGCGCCTACGAGGACTACGCGACCCTGGACCACCTGTCCGGCGGGCGGCTGGACCTGATCATCGGCAAGGGCAACGGCACCGCACAGCGCGAGCTGTTCCACGTCACGCCCGAGGACCAGTGGGACCGCAACGCCGAGAGCTACGAGGTGTTCCGGCAGATCTGGCGGCAGGACAAGGTCACCGCCGAGACCCGCTTCCGCCCGCCCCTGAAGGACGCCGAGGTCTGGCCGCGGCCGTACCAGCGGCCCGCCCGGGTCTGGCACGGCAGCGCGACCAGCAAGGAGAGCGTGGACCTCGCCGCCCGCTACGGCGACCCGCTGTTCTCCGCGAACGTCACCAACCCGATCGAGCCGTACGCCGAGCTGATCCGTCACTACCGGGAGCGCTGGGAGCACTACGGCCACGACCCGGCGGACATCGCGGTCGGCGCGGGCTCGGCCGGACTGTACGTGGCCCGTACCTCGCAGGAGGCGCTGGACGTCTACCGCCCGGTGTTCGAGAGCAATCTGGCGTTCCAGAGGAGGACGGGCCTGCCCGTGGTCTTCGAGACGCTGGAGGACTTCGTGGAGCGCAGCTCGGCGCTGATCGGCAGCCCCCAGCAGGTCATCGACAAGGTCCACCGCTATCACGAGCAGTTCGGGCACACGGTGCTGCATCTGCACGCTGACGCGAGCGGACTGACCGACACCCAGCACCGCGACTCCCTGGAGCGGTTCCAGGGCGAGGTCGCGCCCGTGCTGCGCAAGGACATCCCGGACCCGCCGTTCGACTGGGCCCCGGTGCTGCCCGAAACCCTGCCCGCCGACCACTGAGGAGCCCGACCTTGTCCTCCGGCATTCCCCTCGGCGTCCTCGACCTGGTCCCGATCTCGTCCGGGTCCACCGCCGGCCAGGCCCTGCGCAACTCCGTCGACCTGGCCCGGCAGGCCGAGCGCTTCGGCTACACCCGCTACTGGTTCGCCGAGCACCACCTCAACCCGGGCGTCGCGGGGACGTCCCCGGCGGTGGTGCTCGCGCTGACGGCCGACGCCACCTCCACCATCCGGCTCGGCTCCGGCGCCGTCCAGCTCGGGCACCGCACCGCGCTCAACACGGTCGAGGAGTTCGGCCTCCTCGACGCGCTGTACCCCGGCCGCTTCGACCTCGGCCTCGGGCGCTCCGGCGGCCGCCCGCCGGCGGGGAAGGCGCCCGCGCCGCCAGGGGCCACCCCGGTGGTCGACGGGCGTGCCCCGAACGGCCTGCTCGTCCCGCCGCGCTTCTCCTTCGAACACCTCCTGGGCTCGCCCCGCATCGCCCTGCAGCGCCGTCTGCTCCTGCTGCCGGGCGCCGAGTCCCAGGACTACTCCGAGCAGATCGACGACATCCTCGCCCTGCTGGCCGGCGACTTCCGCTCCGCGGAGGGCATCGAGGCGCATGTCGTGCCCGGCGAGGGCGCCGACGTCGAGGTGTGGATCCTCGGCAGCAGCGGTGGACAGAGCGCACAGGTCGCGGGCGCGCGCGGCCTGCGGTTCGCGGCGAACTACCACGTCAGTCCGGGGACCGTCCTGGAGGCGGTGGACGGCTACCGGTCCTTCTTCAAGCCGTCCGACGCCCTCGACAAGCCCCACGTCAGTGTCTCGGCGGACGTCGTGGTCGCCGACGACGACGCGACGGCCCGGGAGCTCGCCTCCGGCTACGGCCTGTGGGTGCGCAGCATCCGCAACGCCGAGGGCGCCATCGAGTACCCGACCCCGGACGAGGCCCGGGCGCACGCCTGGTCGGAGGAGGACCGGGCCCTCGTCCAGGACCGCCTCGACACCCGGTTCGTGGGCTCACCCGGGAAGGTCGCCGACCGGCTCGAACAACTCCAGGAGGCCACAGGCGCCGACGAGTTGCTGATCACGACGATCACCCACGACCACGCCGCCCGGGTCCGCTCCTACGAGCTGCTCGCCGAGGAGTGGCACCGCAGGGCGTGAAACGGGGGGCGGCGCATCCGTGTCGCGGCGTGGTCGAGGGGACGTCTCCCTCCCCCGAAGGCTACGTCCCCTCGACCGCTCCCCCGGTTGCCCGACTGTGGCCTGGACCGTCAGAGTGCCGTCCCGGGAGCCGGAACACCTGAGTTGGGGGCTACTCAAGTCGCCCTGTATCAAACCTGAGTAGGCGTGCTCCATTTGTCGTGACGACTTACGAACAGGACGCGAAGACGCTGGAGCTGCCCTGGCCGTTCAGCGGCCGGGACGACGAACTGGAGCTGGTGCGCAGGTCGTTGGCAGCCGGACGTCCCGGCGTCGTGGTGACCGGACCGGCGGGCCGCGGCAAGACCCGGCTGATCACCGAGGCGGTCCGGGGCATGGACTGCGCCCGGGTGACCGGAACGCCCGAGACCTGCGGACTGCCCTTCGCGGCCTTCGCCCACCTGCTGCCCGACACCGTCTCACTGCACCGCGCGGTACAGCTCCTGTCGGGTGTACGACTCCTCGTCGTCGACGACGCCCACCTGCTCGACGAGGCCTCCGCCGCGCTCGTCCACCAGCTCGCCGTGCACGGACGCACCCGCCTGGCCGTGACCGTGACGGACGGCGTGCCCGTGCCGGGCGCGGTGTCCCGGCTGTGGTCGGGAGAGCTGCTGCCGCGCCTGGCGCTGGAGCCGCTGCCCCACGAGAACACCGCCCAGCTGCTCGCCGTGGCCGGCCTGGAGCCGCTCACCATGGGCCGGCTGCACCGGATGTGCCGGGGCGATCTGCGGCTGCTGCGCGACCTCCTGGGGGCATTGCGCCGGTCCGGCGGGCTCATCCGCGTCCCGGAGTGCGACGAGTGGGCGTGGCGCGGCCCGCTGCCGGTCACGGCGACCGTCCGTGACCGCCTCGCCCCCGCGCTGGACCGGTCCGACGCCGAGGAGCGCGAGACACTCGACCGTCTCGCCTTCGCCGAGCCCCTGCCGCTCGCCCTGGACGACCTCGACCTGGACGTCCTGGAACGCCTGGAGGCGGACGGCCTGATCCGCGTCGACGACCTCGGCTCCGTCGCCCTCGCCCACCCGCTGCACGGGCCGGCCCTGCGCGCCACCGCCGGCCGGCTGCGAGCCCGGCGGCTGGCCCGCACACCGGACCGGTGCGGGCCGCCCCTGCGGGCCGAACAGGCTTCGCTGGAGCGCGGGTTGCGGCGGCACGACGTACGGGGCGTGCCGACGCCGGTGGGAGACTGGCTGCTGTCCGAGGGGCTGTTCGTCCCCGCCGGGTACGCGGTCGTACGAGCCCGGTACGCCCGGCTGCGCGGAGAGCTGCGGGAAGCGGCGGCGTGGGCGCGGGAAGGGCTGCGGGCGATGCCGGACGACGCCGGCTGCCGTACGGAACTCGACTTAGTGGCCGTGCAGTCGGGGGAGGCGTCGGGAACGGTCGGTGACCTCGAGGGGGCCCCGGCCCGGACCACCGGGGACGACGTGTTCGCGTGCTACGACGCCGTACGCCGGGGTGCGCCCGAGCGGGCCGCCGGGCGGCTGCCGGCCGGCGGGGTGTTCGCCCGGCACGCCGAGGCGCTCGCCCGGGGTGACGGCGCCGCCCTGGACCGGGCGGCCGAGGCGCTGGAGGAGCGCGGCTTCCTGCTGTTCGCGGCCGAGGCACACGCACAGGCCGTACGCGCCCACCGCGACCCGCGCGCCGCCCGGCTCTCCCGCACCCGCGCGGTCGCGCTGGCCCGCCGCTGCCCGGGTGCGCGAACGCCTGCCCTGACCGGGCTCGCGCTGGGCGAACTCACCGCGCGGCAACGTCAGATCGTCGCTCTCGCGGCCGCCGGGCTCAGCAATCGGGAGATCGCCGAGAAGCTGACGTTGTCCGTGCGGACCGTCGGCAACCATCTGTACAGCGCGTACACGCGGCTCGGGGCGAGCGACCGCGGGGCCCTGCCGTGGCTGACGGATCTGCCGGCGGCTGAACCCGCTTGAGCGATGCACCGTTCGCGGAGCGGGCGGCCGACCGTGGCACCTTCGTGGCCTGCCGCGCAGTTCCCCGCACCCCCGTGTCACGCAACGTCCGCCGCGAGGGCACCCCGTCACGCCGCCCCGAACGCCGCGAACGCCCAGCCCGTCGCCTGGTGGACCGGGTCGCCGGGCTGGGCGGCGCGGGCGTCGCGGAGGGCCTCGGCGAGGGAGAGGCCGGCGTCGAGACCCTTGTGGAGGGCGAGCATCAGCGGCACCACGGCGGCGTCGTTGACGGGTGCGCTGCTCGCCACGACGCCGGCCGTGCCGAGCGGCAGCAACGCCGTCACCAGGCCCAGGAGTTCGTCGGCGCCGACCGAGGCGAGGCGGGCGGTGTCGCAGCTGGAGAGGATGATCCGGTACGGGCTACGGGCGAGGCGCTCGAAGTCGTGCACGATCAGCGGGCCGTCGGCCATCCGGAGGGCCGAGAACAGCGGGCTGTCGGCGCGGAACGTGCCGTGCGCGGCCAGGTGTGCGAGGGCCGCGCCGTCGAGGTCCTCCAGCACCTGCGGGACCTGTGCCGCCTCGCCCTCCAGGACCGTAGCCGTGCCGTGGCGGCCGGCCAGTTCGGGCACCTCCGCACCGCCCGTGGCCAGGCCGGGGCCGCGCACCAGGACGTGCCGGCCGCCGGCCGGCGGCTCGGTCTCCCGGGCCCGCAGCCAGCTGCCCGCCGACGGCGACACGCTGAGCACCCGCTCCCTCAACGCGGGGAGGAGCGCCCATGGCACCCGGTGCAGCGCGCCCGGCGGCACGATCACCACCGGCCCGGACCCCAGGTGCGGTACGGCGCCGCCCAGCAGCAGCTCCTGCAGGCGCCGGCCCGCCGCCTCCACCAGCGGCAGCCGCGCCTCGCCCCCGGGGTGCGCGAGCCGCCGCAGTCCGGCCTGCACGTGCTCGGCCTCCGCCACCGCCTCGGCGAGCGACCCGCCGGCGAACCGCCGTACCCGTCCCTGACCGCAGAGCAGGATGTGTACCCGGCCGTCCACGACGGCGAGTTCGACCAGGCGGTCCCGACCGAGCCGGTCCAGCAGGCGGCCCGCGTCGAAGCGGTCGCCGTCCCCGGGTACGTCGCCGCGCATGTGGTGGGTGCGTGAGCGGATCTCCCGCTCCAGACGCCGCTGTTCGCGCTCCAGGGCGGGCACCGGGCGGCCCTCCCTGCGGGCTTCCTCCGCGCGGGCCGCAATCTCCCGGTAGGCGGTGAGGTTGCCGAGCAGCGCCGGATCGGCGGGCGGCCGGGCGGGCGGCGCGGACAGCACCGTCGCCCGCCAGCGCTCGCTCCACTCCAGCAGCCGCCGCGGGCCGCCGTACGCGAGGCTCACCTCCTGGGCCAGCGCGGCCAGTTCGGCGCCCTGCGCGGTCGCGCGGGCCCGCAGCTCGGAGGCACCGAGCGTCATCCGGTGGTCGTCGAGGACGTCCAGGCCGCGCCGGCAGGCCTCCAGCACTCCGCGCCCGGAACCGGCCGCCCGCGCCCGCAGGGCCTGCGCGGCCCAGCCCGTCATACGGGCCGGCGGCGGACCGGCGTGCCGGCTGCGCGCGGCCACCGCCAGGTGCCGCTCCGCGTCCGCCGTGCGGCCCAGCGCGAGCGCGATGCGGCCGGCCAGCAGCGAGGCCTCGGGCGCCGCGGGGGAGCCGAAGGAGGTCAGCCGCTCGGCGGCCGCCGCCGCGTCCGCGACCAGCCGCCCGGATCCGCTTCCGGCCGCCGCCCGGGCCTCGATGAGTACCAGCCGGGCATGCGTCGCCCACCAGGTCCGCCGCTGCCCCGCGAACAGCCGTACGGCGTCGGCGGCACGGGCGATCGCGGTCTCCGGCTGCCCGGCCGAGCGGGCGGCCCGCGCGGCGGCGAGCAGCAGCTCCGCCTTGCGGGTGGACTGCCCGCCGATCCGGTCCAGCAGCACGATCGCCGTGTCCGCCTCCGCGAGCGCCTCGGGGGCGAGACCCGCCGCCATCAGCACCTCGCAGCGCCGGATGGACAGCATGAAGGTGGGCGTGCCGAGCTTGCCGTACCGCTCCTCGGCCTCGTCCAGCAGCCGCAGCGCCGCCGGGATGTCCCCGGAGCGGAACGCGGCGAGACCCCGGCTCTCCACCGCGTCCGCCTTGTCGTGCTCCTGGCCGGTGGTCTCCCACAACCGCTCCGCCGCCGTGAAGTCCGCGACCGCCCGGTCCACCGCGCCCAGGGCCAGATGCACGGTGGCCCGCAGGGTCAGCGCCCGCGCGGTCCAGATGTCGTCGCCGACCTGCCGCAGCACGGGAAGCGCCCGCCGTACGTCCTCCAGCGCCTCCCGGTGATGACCCAGCACCCACCACACATAGGCCCGCCGGTACAGCACTCGTGCCCTGGTGTGTCCGCTGCCCCGGGCGACACCCCGCTCGAACGACGCGAGCCCCTGGCGCGTGCGCCCCGCGTGCACCAGTGCGACCCCCAGTGTGGCGAGCACGTCCGCCTCCCGCTCGGCCGACTCGGCACGCGCGGCGAGGTCCCGGGCCCGGCGCAGGTGCCGCAGCGCGATCCTCAGGTCGCCGAAGTCCCGCTGCCAGATGCCGAGCACCTGATGCGCCACGCTGGCGTGCAGCGGCGACGGATCGGTGTGCAGTACCTGATCCGCGCGTGCCCGGGCCTCGCCCGGATCGGCGAAGACCATCGGCAGCAGTTCGAGAACCGACTTGCTTCCCGCTGTCACCCCTCGCATGGTAGTGGCCTGCGTAAATCCGTCACACGGGTTCTCCGTTGTCTCCTTCCGCTGTACCGCCCGCCCCCGCGGGCTGTATCAATCGGTCGTCCGGCGACTCTGACTTTCGGACACCGTCTCAGGGGGAGGACACTCCATGGCACCTCAGCGATTCCACGAGCAGTTCGACCACATCCAGCGCTCGATGCCCGACGTTCCCCTGGCCATGGGGCCGGACGACGAAGCCCACTTCCTCTACGAGAAGGGCGTCGTCCTCGCCCGCGACGGCGAGGAGGCCCGCCTGGTCGAGGACACCGTGCGGACCCACTTCACCGACACCCGGGGCCTGGTGCCCGACCACGTGCGCCGGTCGGGCCCGGAGACGAACCGCACCGGTGTCACCCGGATCCGGGTCGGCGACCCGGCCCAGGGCGACGACGTCGTCCCGCACGCCTTGCGCGCCCTCAGGGAGGCCGAGGGGCGCCAGGGCCGCCGGCTGGTCCGCCGCAACCACGTCGTGCACATCGCGCCCGTCAACGCCTGCCCGGGCGACGAACCCGTGCCCGCGCCGCGCAGCGAGCCCGCCAACCCGGCGCCGGAGGAGGTGCACCACGACCCGGAGAGCGCCGTCGGCGTCCTCGTCATCGACACCGGCCTGATGCACGACCACCACTCCTACCCGCTCCTCGCCCACACCACGGGCGACCTCCAGGAGTCCGAGACCGACGCCGACGGAGTGCTCCGGCAGTACGTCGGCCACGGCACGTTCATCGCCGGGATCGTCGCCGCCGTCGCGCCCAACACCGACATCACCGTGCGGGGCACGCTCAACGACGTGGGGGCCATCCTGGAGTCCGAACTCGGCGCCAGGCTCCTCGAAGCCGTCGACCAGGGCGGCTGGCCCGACATCATCAGCCTCTCGGCGGGCACCTCCACCGGTTCGGGCGAGGCTCTGCTCGGCCTGGAGGCGTTCATGCGCGAACTGCGCGAGCAGCGCACGCTGCTGGTGGCCGCCGCGGGCAACAACGGCAGCGACACCCCGTTCTGGCCGGCCGCCTACGCGGCGCTGCCCCAGTACGCGGACAGCGTGCTCTCGGTCGGCGCGCTGCGCGGGGACGGCGCGTCGGAGGCGTGCTTCAGCAACCACGGCCCCTGGGTGCGGGTCTACGCTCCCGGCGAGCGCCTCACCAGCGCCCTCACCGGATTCGACGTCCCGGTGCCGTACGTCTACCAGCACTCCACCTACGACTCCTGCCGGTTCGGCTTCACCTACACCTGCACCTGCCAGTACCCGCGGCACACGGGCGTGCTGAGCGAGGCCAGGGAGAGCACCGCGGGCAAGCCCGACCAGGTGATGTTCGACGGCCTCGCGCAGTGGAGCGGCACCTCCTTCGCCACCCCGTCCGTCGCCGGTCTCGTCGCCGCCCACATGACGGCGCACAAGGAGCGCGACCCGCGCGCGGCCCGCGCACAACTTCTTGCGTCCACCACCGAGTCCGCCGATGTGCGCGGGGCGCACGTACCGGCGCTCCGGCCGCCGACCTGGCGCCCGGTTCCCGTCGCGATCCCGGCGCAGCCCGCATGAGGGCCGGAACCCTCCGCTCCACGGCGTACGATGACGTGCCGTACACGAGGGGTGGAGCCGTGGACCGTACAGAGGTCGGCGCGCTGGTCGGGTCCGCCGTCGACGGCGACGCCGCGGCCTGGAAAGCGCTGGTGGAGGGAATGAGTCCGCTGGTGTGGTCGGTCGTGCGCGCGCACCGGCTCTCGGACGCCGACGGGCACGAGGTCTACCAGACCGTGTGGTTCCGCTTCGCGCAGCATCTGGGCCGGATCCGCGAGCCGGACAAGGCGGGCGCCTGGCTGGCCAGTACGGCCCGGCACGAGTGCCTGAAGGTGCTCAAGGGGCTCACTCGGCTGACCCTGACGGACGACCCGCAGGTGCTGGACCGGGCGAGCGAGGAACGGACGCCGGAGCAGTCGCTGATCGACGCCGAGGAGGAGGCGGACCAGGCCGAGCGGATCCGCCGGCTGTGGCAGGAGTTCGAGGAACTCGGCGAGCGGTGCAGGCAGTTGCTGAGGGTGCTGATCGCCTCGCCGCCGCCCAGCTATCTGGAGGTGTCGGCCGCGCTCGGCATCGCGGTCGGCAGCATCGGACCCCTGCGCCAGCGCTGTCTGCGCCGCCTGCGGGCCCGGATGGACGCACGGGGGACGGTGTGAGCGGCGTGGACGGCAACGGTCTGACCGGCGAGGGCTTCGAGGGCGGCTTCGACGAGGGCGGCTTCGACGGGGATCTGCTGGAGGAGGAACTGCGCCAGGCGGCCGAGGTCCTGGACCCCGTCCCCGCAGAGCTGCGCCAACTGGCACTCGAGGCCTACGCGTTGCACGACCTGGACGCCCGGATCGCAGAGCTGACCTTCGACTCGCTCGTGGACGCGCTGCCGGTCAGGGGAGTGCCGGACGCCCCGCGGATGCTGACCTTCCGCGCGGGCGAGCTGTCCGTCGACGTGGAGGTCACCGACGAGGGGCTGATCGGTCAGCTGCTGCCGCCGCAGTCGGCGCGCATCGAGGTGCTGGGCGGCCCGCAGACGGCCCTGCCCGTCGCGGTCGACACCCTGGGCCGCTTCACCAGCGCGCAGCCGCCCACCGGCCCGTTCGCGCTGCGGCTGCGGACCGGCGGCGAGGTGATCGTCACGGAGTGGCTGCGGGCGTAACCCCGGTCACCAGGTGACGGGCAGTGTCCTGGGCCCGCGGATCATCGTCTTGTGCCGCCAGCGCACCTGCTCGGGCGGCACCGTGAGACGCAGCCCGGGCAGCCGGTCGAGCAGCGTGTCGACCAGCAGCTCGGTCTGCAGCCGGGCGAGGACGGCCCCGGTGCAGTAGTGCGGGCCGTTGCCGAACGCCAGGTGCGGGTTGGGGTCGCGGTCGGGGTCGATGCGGTCCGGGTCGGGGAAGACGTCCGGATCGCGGTTGGCGGCCAGGTAGGAGACGTACACCGGCTCGCCCGCCGAGATCCGGTGCCCGGCCAGCTCCACGTCCTCCAGCGCGATCCGGGCGAGCCCGACCGTGCTGCGGTGCGGGATGTGCCGCAGCAGCTCGTCCAGTACCGGACCGCGTGCCTGCGGACGGTCGCGCATCCGCTCCAGCAACTCCGGCCGGGTCAGCATCAGGAACAGCATCTGCCCGCAGTTGTGGGTGACGGCCTCACCGCCGATCTGCAGCGGCCCGGCGAGCCCGACGGCCTCCTCCTCGCTGATCTCCCCGCGGGTCACGGCGGCACCGAGCAGCGAGTACACGTCCTCGTCCGTGCCGTACGCCCGGGCACGGACGATCGTCCTGATCCAGCCGTACAGGCCGGTCTTCGCCTGCTCGGCGGCCTGCGCACCGCCCGAGGTGGAGATGATCTGCCGGGTCCAGGCGTGCACCTGCTCCCGGTCGGCGGGCGGCACGCCCATCACCTCGCTGACGAGGGTGATCGGGAACGGCTCCAGCACCCGCTCCACCAGGTCCGCCGGCGGCCCGTCCCGTACGACACCGTCCACCAGCTCGTCCAGGATCTCCTGCGCGCGGGGCCGCAGCCGCTTCATGGCGCCCACCGTGAAGGCGCCGGCGACCGGCTTGCGCAGCCGGTTGTGCTCGGGCTGGTCGGCCCAGGCGAGCGAACCCGGGCGGGGAGCGAAGTTCGGCGCGAGCCGGGTCACCTGACGGCGGGTGACCTCGGTACGGCTGAACCGGGGATCGTTGGTGATCAGCTTCACGTCCTCGTACCGGGTGGCCAGCCACGCCCAGCCCTCGCCGAACGGCAGCCGGACCCGGGTCAGCGGGCCCTCGCGCATCAGACCGGCGAGGACCGGGTCGAACTCGGTGCCGTCCAGGTCGAGCGGCGGCCAGTCCCGCACGGGCGGCGGGGCCTGGCCGGTCAGTGTGCTGGTCTCCTCCGTCATGCCCACCACCCTCGTACGCGCCCCGTCAGCTGTCCTGCGGGAGTGCTCCAGCCGAGGCCTACACGGCGTCCACGAGCGCGGCCAGGGCGGTGGCGAGCCGCTCAAGGCCCGGTCCTGCGGGGCCGCCGGGCTCGGTCATGTACGTGTCCCGGCGGATCTCCACCATCAGCGCGCTCACGCGGCCCTCCCGCCCGTAGTACTCCAGCGGCACGTAGGTCCCGCTGAACGGACTGTCCAGCCCCGTCTCCCCGCACGCGGAGAACACCTTCAGCGCCGACTCCCTCAGCCCGGGCGGCGTGTGGAAGGCGTCCGTGCCGAGGCACACGGGCGGACGCGGCCCCGCCCCGTGCAGCTCGTAGGGCAGCGCCTCGCTCGGGTAGGAGTGGACGTCGATCACGACGGCCCGCCCGGTCGCGGCGAGCCGCCCGGCCACCGCCTCGGTCATCGCCCGGGCGTACGGCCGGAAGTACTTCTCCACCAGCGGCCCGGGATCCGTGTCCGCGGCCCGCAGTTCACCCCGGTGCGTGGTCCGCGTGTACACGGCTCCCATCCCGACGGCCAGCATCTCCTCCCGCTCGTCCGGAAACCGCTCCGGATCCACCACGAGCCGCGACAGCCGGTTGACGAACCGCCAGGGGGTGAGGCCTGCCAGCCCGGCCGCCCGCTCGGCGATCTCCGCGGTGTGCGCGTCGGTGATGTGATCCAGCTCCAGCTCCAGTGCCGCGTCGTCCAGCACGATCCCCTCGCGCACGTCCTCCGGTATCACCCGGGCGGAATGCGGCACGTGCAGCAGCACGGGGGACTCGGGGGCACCGGGAAGAAGTTCGAACGACGTGGCGGACTCGGTCACGGGCTACTCCAGGGCGGTTGTCGCTTGCACGCGATCAAGGTGCCACACGCCACTGACAACGGAGTCACCGCGCTCGCCCCGGCCACGGGCCTGCGGCCCGCGGCGCACGGGTGTCGGGACTCCTGGGCCGGTCACGGGCGTGCGGCTCCCGGACACGGGTGTCCCACGGGCCTGGGCCTCGTTCAGAGGCGTGCGCCCCCCGCTCTCGGGCTTGTGGCCCATGGGCAACGGGCTGTGGCGTACCGGTGCGGACCTCCCGGCACCGGCGGGCCCCGACCGAGCCGCGCCGCTCCTCCGCATACTCACGGGCCTGCGGCCCCGCACACACGGGCCCGGGGCCCCGCACACACGGGCCCGGGGCCCGTGCTCACGGGCCTGCGCCCATGGGCAACGGGCTGTGGCGTAGCAGTGCGGACCGACCTCCCGGCACCCGCGGGCCCCGACCGAGCCGCGCCGCTCCTCCGCATACTCACGGGCTTGCGGCCCCGCACACACGGGCCCGGGGCCCCGCACACACGGGCCCGGGGCCCTTGCTCACGGGCCTGCGCCCATGGGCAACGGGCTGTGGCGTACCGGTGCGGACCCCCCCGGCGCGCGCGGGCCCCGACCGAGCCGCGCCGCTCCACGGGCACGGGGCTGCGGCTTCCGCATAACTCACGGGCCTGCGGCCCCGCATACACGGGCCGGGGGCCCTCGCTCACGGGCCTGCGCCCACGGGCAACGGGCTGTGGCGTACCAGTGCGGACCGACCTCCCGGCACCCGCGGGCCCCGACCGAGCCGCGCCGCCCCACGGCCGCACGGGCCCGCGGCCCGTACGCCGCAGGCCCGCGGCGTACCAGTACCGACCGATCCGCCCCGGGCACCCGCGGGCCCCGACCGACCCGCGCCGCCCCACGCACGCGGGCGGGTGCCGCCCGCCACCGTCCTCTCGGAAGCCCCGCGCAGCACCCCACCCCTCCCTACGGCCACATGACTCCGCCCCGGCCGAAGAAATCCGACCGGGGCGGGACGACCTGCTTCGACGGCTGGTGCGCCGCAGGTGTCAGCTCAGGGACGCCAGCGCCTCGTTCCAGGTGGCCGACGGGCGCATGACCGCGTCCGCCTTGGCCTTCTCCGGCTGGTAGTAGCCGCCGATGTCGGCCGGCTTGCCCTGGACGGCGATCAGCTCGTCGACGATGCGCTGCTCGTTCGCGGAGAGGGTCTCGGCGAACGGGGCGAACGCCTTGGCCAGGTCGGCGTCGTCGGTCTGCTGGGCCAGCTCCTGCGCCCAGTACAGGGACAGGTAGAAGTGGCTGCCGCGGTTGTCGATGCCGCCGACGCGACGGGTCGGCGACTTGTCCTCGTTGAGGAAGGTCGCCGTGGCGCGGTCGAGGGTGTCGGCGAGGACCTTGGCACGGGTGTTGCCGGTGGCCGACGCGAACTGCTCGAAGGACGGCACCAGGGCGAAGAACTCACCGAGGGAGTCCCAGCGCAGGTAGTCCTCCTTGACCAGCTGCTGGACGTGCTTCGGCGCGGAGCCGCCGGCGCCCGTCTCGAACAGGCCGCCGCCCGCCATCAGCGGGACGACCGACAGCATCTTGGCGCTGGTGCCCAGCTCCAGGATCGGGAAGAGGTCGGTCAGGTAGTCGCGCAGCACGTTGCCGGTCACCGAGATGGTGTTCTCGCCGCGGCGGATGCGCTCCACCGACAGCTTGGTGGCCTCGACCGGGGCGAGGACGCGGATGTCCAGGCCCTCGGTGTCGTGCTCCGTCAGGTAGGCGTTGACCTTGGCGATCAGGTTGGCGTCGTGGGCACGGGTCTCGTCCAGCCAGAAGACGGCCGGGTCCCCGGTGGCGCGGGCGCGGGTGACGGCGAGCTTCACCCAGTCCTTGATCGGGGCGTCCTTGGTCTGGCAGGCGCGGAAGATGTCACCGGCGGACACCGTCTGCTCGATCACCACGTTGCCGGCCTGGTCGACCAGGCGGACCGTGCCCGTGGTCGGGATCTCGAACGTCTTGTCGTGGCTGCCGTACTCCTCGGCCTTCTGCGCCATCAGGCCGACGTTCGGGACGGAGCCCATGGAGGCCGGGTCGTAGGCGCCGTTGGCGCGGCAGTCCTCGATCACGGCCTGGTAGACGCCGGAGTACGAGGAGTCCGGCAGCACCGCGAGGGTGTCGGCCTCCTGGCCGTCCGGGCCCCACATGTGGCCGGAGGTGCGGATCATGGCCGGCATCGAGGCGTCGACGATCACGTCGGACGGCACGTGCAGGTTGGTGATGCCCTTGTCGGAGTCCACCATCGCCAGCGCGGGGCCCTCGGCCAGTTCGGCCTCGAAGGAGGCCTTGATCTCGGCGCCCTCCGGGAGGGACTCGATGCCCTTGAGGATGCCGCCCAGACCGTCGTTCGGGGTCAGGCCGGCCGTGGCGAAGGTCTCGCCGTACTGCGCGAAGGTCTTCGGGAAGAAGGCGCGCACCACGTGACCGAAGACGATCGGGTCGGAGACCTTCATCATCGTGGCCTTCAGGTGCACGGAGAACAGGACGTCCTCCTCCTTGGCGCGGGCGACCTGCGCGGTCAGGAACTCGCGCAGCGCGGCGACACGCATCACGGAGGCGTCGACGACCTCGCCCGCGAGCACCGGCACGGACTCGCGCAGGACGGTGGTCGAACCGTCGTCGCCCTTGAGCTCGATGCGCAGCGAACCGGCCTCGGAGATCACCGCGGACTTCTCGGTGGAGCGGAAGTCGTCCACGCCCATGGTGGCCACGTCGGTCTTGGAGTCGGAGCTCCAGGCGCCCATGCGGTGCGGGTGGGTCTTGGCGTAGTTCTTGACCGAGGCGGGGGCGCGGCGGTCGGAGTTGCCCTCGCGCAGCACCGGGTTGACGGCGGAGCCCTTGATCTTGTCGTAGCGGGCGCGGATCTCGCGCTCCTCGTCGGTCTTCGGGTCGTCCGGGTAGTCCGGCAGCGCGTAGCCCTTGCCCTGCAGCTCGGCCACGGCGGCCTTCAGCTGCGGGATGGACGCCGAGATGTTCGGCAGCTTGATGATGTTGGCCTCGGGAGTCTTGGCCAGCTCGCCCAGCTCGGAGAGCGCGTCGGGGATGCGCTGGTCCTCGTTCAGGTACTCCGGGAAGACGGCGATGATGCGCCCGGCCAGCGAGATGTCACGAGTGTCCACGGCGACACCCGCCTGCGCGGCATACGCCTGGACCACCGGCAGGAACGAATGCGTCGCCAGGGCCGGGGCCTCGTCTGTGTAGGTGTAGATGATGGTCGAGTCAGTCACCGGGTGCTCCGCTCCACGTCTGCAACATTGCTCGACATCAAGATATCTCGTGATCGAGCTCTGTTCGACAGGGGACCCTCGGTCGAAAACGTGCCATGCGGGTGCAACCGAATCCTCGATCTTGTGGTCATGACAAGCGATCGCACATTTGACCGGCGGCCGGACCGACCACCCGGCCGCCCGAGCGAAAGCGGACCATGAGATATCGCACCAGAGTGACGGCCCCGGCGGCCGCTCTGATCGGCACGGCTGCGGCACTGACGGCGGGCTCCCCGGCCCAGGCGCGGACCGCCGGCGGGGGGACGGCGAAGCGCAAGGTGGTGGCCCCGGGCGCGGAGACCCTCGGCGACCCCGTCTTCCCCACCCTCGGCAACAGGGGTTACCGGGTCTCGTCCTACGCTCTCGACTTCACGTACGACGCGACGGCCAGGACGGTCGCCGCGACCGCGACCCTGAAGATACGCACCGACCGGCCGCTGAGCCGCTTCTCGCTGGACGCCCTGGGCCTGGACATACGCACGGTGACCGTCAACGGCACCGCCGCCGTCTTCGAGCAGGTGGGCGAGAAGCTGCGCGTCACGCCCGCCAAGGAGCTGGCGGAGGACGCCGCGGTCGAGGTGCGCGTCGCGTACTCGGCAGACCCGCGCCGCAGCCTCGCGCACACCGCCTGGGTGCCCACCCCGGACGGCTTCGCGATCTGCCCGCAGCCGAACTCCGCGCACACCGTCTTCCCGTGCAACGACCACCCCTCGGACAAGGCCGACTTCACCTTCCGCATCACCGTCCCGAACGGGCTGCGCGGCGTGGCGAACGGCAACCTCACCGGCACCAAGGCCCTGGCCGACGGCCGTACGACGTACTCGTACCGCTCGGCGTCGCCGATGGCCACCGAGCTGGTCCAGATCACCGTCGGCGACTACGTCGTCAAGGACCGGCAGGGCCCGCACGGCCTGCCCCTGCGCGACGTCGTGCCGTCCGCCCGGGCCAGCGCGCTGGAGCCGGCGCTCGCGCTCACCCCGAACCTGGTGACGTGGCTGGAGTCCCGCCTGGGCGTCGCGTTCCCGTTCGAGACGTACGGCCTGCTGCCGTGCAACTCCGACGACGCGAACGCCTTCGACTTCACCGGCCTGGAGACGCAGACCCTCACCCTGTACAAGCCGAACTTCCTGCTCCAGGAAGAGAAGAAGATCGGCTCGCACATGATGCACGAGCTGGTCCACTCCTACTTCGGCAACCTGGTCAGCCCGGCCACCTGGTCCGACCTGTGGCTGAACGAGGGGCACGCGGACTTCTACGGGCTGCTGTACCGCTACGAGCGGGGCTGGGCCGACTCGCTGGGCCTGACCACGATGGAAGCCCGTATGAAGGACACCTACGCCCGCGGCGACCAGTGGCGCCACGACTCCGGCCCGGTGGCCTCGCCCAACGCGACCGACCTCTTCGACAGCCAGCGCTACCTGGGCGGCGTGCTCGTCCTGTACGCCTTCCGGCAGCAGGTCGGGGAGCAGGTCTTCAACGCCGTCGAGCAGGCCTTCCTGGAGCGCTTCCGCAACTTCTCGGCGTCCACCGACGACTACATCGCGGTCGCCTCGGAGGTCTCCGGTCAGGACCAGTCCGGCTTCCTGCGTGACTGGCTCTACGGCAACAAGACGCCGCGCATGCCCGGCCACCCCGACTGGACGGTGACCCCGGTCAGCTCGTCGTTCGCGGCTCCGCACAGCAAGCGCGGCGGCCACCGGCACGACAACTCGGCCACGCTCTGATCAGCCGTGGCGGGCGGCGTCCGGCCCGGCTCCGCCCGCCACCTCGCGCTCGATCCACCGGCAGATCACGTCCACCACGTACACGTGCTCCGCGCGGCTCAGCTCCCGCCCCTCGGGGATCCCGTGCCAGCGCCGCAGGCAGCCGCGGCAGCAGGTGGCGGTGGCGTGCTGGGCGACGAACACCGGATGCCCCCGGTACGGGGTCTGCTTGCCGTCCTTGTACGGCTCGGCAGGCGCCAGCCGCTTGGCGACCAGGTCGTACGCGTGCCACCGGAGCGTCGCCGGGCCCTTCAGCTCGGCGGTGGCCAGATCCCGGCCGCGCAGACGGAACTTCGCCCGGAACGGCTGCCGCGCGATCTCGTCCAGCCGCTGGTCGAGGGAGCGGCTGGCGGGACGGGGGCCGGGGGAGTCGGCGAAAGGGGTCATGCTGCTTCGAGCATACGATCCCGCGCGTGACCCGGTCGGTGCGACGCCCCCAGCCCTCACAAGGCCCGTAGGAACGGCTCGGGAGCCGAGCTAGTCGGTCACCGGGGAGCCGGACGCCACGTCCTGACCGCTCCGCTGCTGCGGGATCACCGCCGCACCCTGCTGCAGGGCCACCGTGCGGGTCGGGGACGGGATGCGGATGCCCTCCTCGCGGTAGCGGCGGTGGAGGCGCTTGATGAACTCGTGCTTGATGCGGTACTGGTCGCTGAACTCGCCCACGCCGAGGATCACCGTGAAGCCGATGCGGGAGTCGCCGAAGGTGTGGAAGCGGATGGCGGGCTCGTGGTCCGGGACGGCGCCGGTGATCTCGGTCATGGTCTCGGCGATGACCTCGCCCGTGACCCGCTCGACGTGGTCCAGGTCGCTGTCGTAGCTCACGCCCACCTGCACCAGGATGGTCAACTGCTGCTCGGGCCGCGTGTAGTTGGTCATGTTCGTCTTGGCGAGCTGGCCGTTGGGGATGACCACCAGGTTGTTGGACAGCTGCCGCACCGTGGTCTGGCGCCAGTTGATGTCCACCACATAGCCCTCCTCGCCGCTGCTCAGCCGGATGTAGTCACCCGGCTGGACGGTCTTGGAGGCGAGGATGTGGATGCCCGCGAAGAGGTTGGCGAGGGTGTCCTGCAGGGCCAGCGCGACGGCCAGGCCGCCGACACCCAGGGCCGTGAGCAGGGGCGCTATCGAGATGCCGAGCGTCTGCAGCACCACCAGGAAGCCGATGGCGAGGACCAGCACCCGGGTGATGTTGACGAAGATGGTGGCCGAACCCGCCACGCCCGAGCGGGACTGGGTGACCGAGCGGACCAGACCCGCGACCACCCGGGCCGCGGACAGGGTCACCACGAAGATCAGCCACACCTGGAGGATCTGGTCGGTGTGGTGCTGGACGGCGCGGGTCAGCGGCAGCACCGCCGCGGCCGCCGCCGCGCCACCCGCGATCGCCGCCCAGGGGACCACCGAGCGCAGCGCGTCCACCATGACGTCGTCGCCGCTCCACTTGGTCCGCTTGGCGTGCTTGGCCAGCCAGCGCAGCACCGTGCGGGACAGAAAGGCCAGTACCAGGCCCGCGGCCAGGGCGATGCCGGCGACGACGAGGTCGTCCAGGGTCAGCGCGCGGTTCACCGGTCACCTCCGGGGCGCAAAGCTGCTGCGGAGAGCCTGATGTGAAGTCTCGTCACGTTGTCACCTGCTCGATGTCCGGAATGTGCCTTCGCGCCGGCCGACGTCATCGGCGAGCGGCGCGAACGCTCATCCTGCCGTATCCGACAGGGGGGTTCGTACCGGGACCGACGCTGTTTCAGACGATGCCCTCGGCGAGTTCGGCCTGGTCGCGGTCGCTGCCGTAGGCGGCGGTGGTGGGGGTGCCGTAGGAACGGCGGGCGACGTACCACCAGACGCTGGCCAGCAGCAGGACGACGACGAGGGCCACCGCCGCGTAGTTCATGGTGGCGGCGGTGACCGGCGAGGACTGCGGCAGGCAGAACAGAACCGTCACGCAGGCCACCCAGAGCACCGCGATCCAGCCGACCGGCCGGCTCCACCGGCCCAGGTTCCACGGACCCGGCTGGAACGAGTCGCCCGCGCGCAGCCGCAGCAGGACCGGGATGGCGTAGGCGGGGGTGATGCCGATGACGTTGATGGCGGTGACCGCGCCGTACGCGGTGGCCGAGTACAGGGAGGGCAGGGCGAGGACACCGGCGACGATCACGGACAGCCACACGGCGGCGACCGGGGTCTGGGTGCGGTTGCTGACCCTGCGCCACAGGTGCGAGCCCGGCAGGGCGCCGTCCCGGCTGAACGCGAAGACCATGCGGCTGGCCGCGGCCACCTCCGCGTTCCCGCAGAACAGCTGGGCGGTGATCACCACGAGCAGCAGGGCGCTCGCGCCGTCGGTGCCGAGCCCGTCGAGCAGGATCTGCGCGGGCGGCACCCCGGTGTCGGTGGTGCGCGTGGCGTCGTAGTCCTGGATGGCGAAGGTCAGGCCGGCGAGCAGCACGAAGCCCGCGATCCACGAGACCCAGATGGACCGCACGATGCCCTTCGCCGCGGACACCGAGGCGTTGGAGGTCTCCTCGGACAGGTGGGCGGAGGCGTCGTAGCCGGAGAAGGTGTACTGGGCGAGCAGCAGGCCGATCGCCGCCACGTAGAGGGGGCTGGACCAGCCGGTGTCGTTCACGAACTCGGTGAACACGAAGGACGGCGACTGGTGGTGGTCGGGGACGATCGCGAGCGCGCCGACGATGAGCGCCACACCGGCCAGGTGCCACCACACGCTGACCGAGTTGAGCAGGCTGACCAGGCGGACGCCGAACAGGTTCAGCACGGCGTGCAGCAGCAGGATGGCGCAGAAGATCAGCATGGTCCTGCCGGGCGTCGGCTCGAAGCCCCACTGGAGATTGGCGAAGGCCCCGGCGAACAGGGCGGCGCCGTAGTCGATTCCGGCGATCGCGCCCAGCAGACCGAGCAGATTCAGCCAGCCCGTGTACCAGCCCCAGCGCCTGCCGCCGAGCCGGTCGGCCATGTAGTACAGGGCGCCGGAGGTCGGATAGGCGCTGGTGACCTCCGCGAGCGCGAGACCGACGCACAGCACGAACAGACCGACACCGGCCCAGCCCCACAGCATCACGGCGGGCCCGCCGGTGCCCAGCCCGAAGCCGTACAGCGTCATGCATCCGGACAGGATCGAGATTACCGAGAAGCTGATCGCGAAGTTGCCGAAGCCGCCCATGCGGCGGGCCAGCACCGGGCGGTAGCCGAGTTCGCGCAGCCGCCGCTCCTCGTCGTGCTGCGGCCGTGCGGGGGAGGACGGTTGAGGCTCGGGGGACATGCGGAAACCTCCAAGGTGGGGGGAGACGAGGGGGCGTCAGGGGCGGGTGCCGAAGTCCTCGGCGGCCGTGCGGCAGCGTTCCCTGGCCCGCAGGAAGACCTCCACGGCACGGCCGCGGTCCGGGGTGCGGTACATCCAGGGCGGCGGCGTGACGTACGGGCCGATCGCGTCGAACACCCGGGCCGAGTCCGGGAACCGGAGGGCACCCCACAGGGCGTGCGCCAGATGGTTGAGGTCCAGCAGCGAGTGCTCGGACCGCGGCGCGTGCTCGAACCAGGAGCGCAGCGCCCGCCCCGCCTCGCGGGTCGCGTCCTCCGCCACCCAGTGCAGGTCGAGCGCCGCGTCGAGCCCGCTGCCGCGCCGGTAGCGCTCGACCCGCACGTACAGCGGCAGCACGTGCAGCGCGGACCCGGGCGGAGCCGAGGAGGCGGCCCACTGGGTGTAACCCGCGGCCTGGGCGAGCCGGTCCGAGGCGTCGATCGCGTACAGGAACTGCAGCATCCGGTGGTGCGCCTCGCGGTTGTACGGATCCCGCCGCCCGGCCTCGGCCAGCAGCTCCCACGGACCCGGCGGCAGCACGGGCTCGGGCGGCGGCGCCCGGTGCTCCTCCCAGCGCTGTTCCGGATCCAGCTGGGCCAGCGCCAGCAGACACACCCAGGGCACGGGGTCCTTCGGGGCCCGCTCGGTGGCGGACTGCGCCGCGTCCCACGCCTCGATCCACAACTCATGGGTGCGCAGGTGCCGTTCCCGCTGCGCCCGCAGGGCCCGCTCCACGCCGACCCGGGCGTGCATCACCGCCGCAGGCACGCTGTGCGGTTCCTCCGCGAGCCAGGCCCGCACCACATCGGTACCGGCCGCCGCGGCGGCGAGGATCTGGGTGCGCTGGGTCCACTGCCACCAGCTCGGGGTGTCCGCCAGCAGGGCGCGCATCGCCATCCAGCGTCCGGTGCGCAGATCCTGCAGGGCGGCGCGCAGCGCGCCGTCGTGGCCTGCCGGGTCGTAGGAGGGGCGGGCTCCTTCTCGGGGCATCAGCCGCCCGCCCCGGTCCGCGAGCGGACGGGCAGGGTGGCGGTGTGCGGTGGCAACAGCCCTCCTCTGGGCGGGGGTTGAGGGGCTTGTGCGGGTCGGCGGTCACTATAGGCGTGTCGTTTCCGCGTTGCCATTGTTGCCAACTCAAGCAAGCCGGACGGCAGTTGCCGCCACGACCGGCGCCGCTTGACGCCGGCCGCGGGCCGACGGCAGGCTGTTCGTGCCGATCTTCGAACGGGCCGGACGAGCGGGCGGGAGAGTGCTATGACGGGGCCGGTGCTCGCCGTCGACCAGGGCACGTCCGGCACCAAGGCCCTGGTGGTCTGTCCCGAACGCGGTGTCCTCGGCACCGGGTTCGCCGCCGTACGGCCCCGTCACCTGCCCGGCGGCCGGGTCGAGGTCGACCCGGCCGAGCTGTACGGCTCCGTGCTCGACGCGGGCCGCGCCGCCCTCGCCGAGGCCGGCGAGGACGTCGTCGCCATGGGCCTGGCCAACCAGGGCGAGACCGTCCTCGCCTGGGACCCGGCGACCGGCCGGCCGTTGACCGACGCCCTCGTCTGGCAGGACCGGCGCGCCGAGCCCCTCTGCGCCGAACTCGTCGAGCACGCGGACGCGTTGCGGCAGCTGACCGGCCTCCCGCTCGATCCGTACTTCGCGGCGCCCAAGATGGCCTGGATCCGCCGCCACCTCACCGGCGAGGGGGTCGTCACCACCTCCGACGCCTGGCTGCTCCACCGCCTCACCGGCGCCTTCGTCACCGACGCGGCCACCGCCGGCCGCACCCAGCTCCTCGACCTCGACCGCGCCGAGTGGTCGCCGCGGGCGCTGGAGACCTACGGACTGTCGGGCGAACGGCTCCCGCAGGTGGTCGACAACGCCCAACCCGTCGGCATCACAAGCGTGTTCGGCAGCGAGATCCCGCTCACCGGCCTCGTCGTCGACCAGCAGGCCGCCCTGCTCGCCCAGCGCATCACCGGACCCGGCCGCGCCAAGTGCACCTACGGCACGGGCGCGTTCCTGCTGGCGCACACCGGCGACACACCCCGGCGCGGCACCTCGGGACTGGTCAGCTGCGTCGCCTGGCGGCTCGCCGGAGACCCGAGCTACTGCCTGGACGGGCAGGTCTACACGGCCGCCTCCGCCGTGCGCTGGCTCACCGACCTCGGCGTCATCTCCTCGGCCGCCGACCTCGACCCGGTGGGCGGCGCCGTCCCCGACAGCGGCGGCGTCGCCTTCGTCCCCGCCCTCGCCGGGCTCGCCGCCCCCTGGTGGCGGGGCGACCTGCGCGGCTCCCTGACCGGGCTCGGCCTCGACACCGGGCCCGGGCACCTGGTGCGCGCCCTGTGCGAGGGGCTGGCGGCCCAGGTCGTCGAGCTGGCGGAGGCGGCGGCGGCCGACCTCGGCACGCCGCTCGACGCACTCCGTGTCGACGGCGGCCTGACCCGCTCGGCCCTGCTCATGCAGACCCAGGCCGACCTGCTGCAACGCCCCGTCGAGGTCTCCGCGCTGCCCGACGCCACCGCGCTCGGCGCGGCCGCCCTCGCCCGGCTCGGCGCCGGCTCCGCACCGAGCCTCGAGGACGCCCTGCCCGACTGGAAACCCGCCGCCGTCTACGAGCCCCGCATCCCGGCCGAGCAGGCCGCCGAACGCCTGGCCCGCTTCCGCGCGGCGGTCGCCGCGCTGCTCGGCTCATGACGCTCACGGCGGAGGGACCGCTGCCCTCGGCGTCGTACGACGTCGCGATCGTCGGCGCCGGAGTCGTCGGCTGCGCCGTCGCCCGTGAACTCGCCCACCACCCCCGTCTGCGGATCGCGTTGGTCGAGGCCCAGGACGACGTCGGCCAGGGTACCTCCAAGGCCAACACCGCGATCCTGCACACCGGTTTCGACGCGGCCCCCGGCTCGCTGGAGGCCCGGCTGGTCCGTGCCGGCTCCCGGCGGCTGGCCGCGTACGCAGCCGAGTCCGGCATCCCCGTCGAACGGGTGGGCGCGCTGCTCGTCGCCTGGGACCAGGAGCAGCTGGCCGCCCTGCCCCAACTCGCCGAGAAGGCGGCGCGCAACGAATGCCCCGACACCCGGTTCCTCGGCGCCGGCGAGCTGTACGCCCGCGAGCCGCACCTCGGCCCCGGCGCGCTCGGCGCCCTGCACGTGCCCGGCGAGAGCGTCATCTGCCCGTGGACGACGACCCTGGCCTACGCCACCCAGGCGGTCCGCGCGGGCGTCGACCTGCACTTGAACACCCGCGTCGACCGGGTGGGCCGGGAAGCCGAGGGGCATCTCCTGACCACCTCCAGGGGCGTCGTGCGCGCCCGCCACCTGGTCAACGCGGCCGGACTGCACGCCGACACCCTCGACCGGGCGCTCGGTCACGACGACTTCACCGTCACCCCGCGCCGCGGCCAGCTCATCGTGTACGACAGGCTCGCCCGGCCCCTGGTCCGGCACATCCTCCTCCCGGTTCCGATCGCCCTCGGCAAGGGCGTCCTGGTCGCCCCCACCGTCCACGGCAACGTCCTGCTCGGCCCCACCGCCGAGGACCTGCACGACAAGCGTGCCACCGGCTCGACCGCCGACGGCCTGGCGCTGCTGCGGGAGAAGGGCCGACGCGTCCTCCCCGCGCTGCTCCAGGAGGAGGTCACCGCCGTCTACGCCGGGCTGCGCGCGGCCACCGAGCACGAGGACTACTGCATCACCGCGCACCCCGGGCAGGCGTACGTCACCGTCGGCGGCATCCGCTCCACCGGCCTGACCGCGTCCATGGCGATCGCCGCCCACGTCGTGGGCCTGCTGACCGGCGCCGGGCTCGATCCAGGCCCGGCGCGCGACCTCGACCCGGTCAGCATGCCCGACCTCGGCGCGACCTCCCCGCGCCCCTGCGAGCGCCCCCAACTCGTCGCCGCCGACCCGGAGTACGGCACCCTCGTCTGCCCCTGCGAGCGTGTCTCCCGCGGCGAGATCCGCGACGCCCTGGCCGCCACGATCCCGCCGCGCACCCTCGACGGCCTACGGCGCCGTACCCGTGCCCGGGCCGGCCGCTGCCAGGGGTCCTACTGCGGGGCGGCGGTACGGCAACTGTTCGAGGAGGGACGCGCATGACCGCCGAACCCGGTTACGCACGGCTGCTCACCCCGGCGGCGGTACGGGTCGAGACGCTGGAGCGGGAGGCGCGGGCCGGGGGTGTGCCCCGGCACTGCGCGCACGGCGGCTTCGGCACGTGGACGCGTCCGCTGACGGGGGCCGGGTACACCCGGGCGGCGGTAGGGCGACTGCTGGAGGTGGGGCGCGCATGACTGCCGAACGGCGGGTGGACGTCCTCGTGGTCGGCGCCGGTCCCGCTGGGCTGGCCGCCGCCGCTCGCCTCGCTGCCGCCGGCGTCGGCCGGGTCGAGGTGCTGGAGCGGGAGGCGCGGGCCGGGGGTGTGCCCCGGCACTGCGCGCACGGCGGCTTCGGCACGTGGACGCGTCCGCTGACCGGGGCCGGGTACGCACGCCTGATGACCGAGGCCGCCCAGCGGGCGGGGGCGGTGATCCGGCTCGGCATGACCGTCCTGGACTGGGCGCCCCCGGAGCCGGCAGGCGCGGACGGACGACACCCCGCGCCGCCGACCGGCGACGCGACCGCTACCGGGACCGCCGCCGGCCCGGTGGACGGTCCAGTGCCGACGAGCACCGCTGACGGACCGGCCGAAACGGCCTCCGGCGGGGAGCGCGGCCCTGGGCCGGAGAGCGCGGATGCGGGACCGGCGGGGCGTGGCTTCGGTCGGGAGGACGGGGCTTGGTGGGAGAGCGCTGGTGGGGGGCCGGCCGGGGCGGTCTTCGGTTGGGCGGAGGGCTCTGCTTCGACGGGCGTCGCTGACGGACCGGCGGGGCGTGCCTTCGGTCGGGAGGACGGGGCTTGGTGGGAGAGCGCTGGTGCGGGACCGGCCGGGACGGGCGGCCAGGAGGGCGGCCCCGGGGCGGTGAGCGCCGGCGGCGGACTGGCCGGGATCGCCTTCGGCCGGGCGGGCGACCCGGTCTCTGCGCGCGCCCGATGCGGGCCGGCCGGGGCCGCCTCCGGGGGGCCGGGCCCGGTCCTCGTGGCCGTCGGTCCCGGCGGGCCGGAGACGATCGCGGCGCGGGCCGTCGTCCTCGCCACCGGCGCTCGTGAACGCTCCCGCGCGGCCAGGCTGGTGCCAGGAACCCGGCCCGCGGGCATCTACACCACCGGCGAACTCCAGCAGTCCGTGCACCTGTTCGGCCAGCCGATCGGCACCCGGGCGGTGGTGGTCGGCGCGGAGGCGGTGTCGTACGCGGCGGCCGGGACCCTCCGTGCCGCGGGAGTCGAGGTCGTCGCCCTGGTCACCGGACACGCGCGCGCCCAGGTGCCGTTCCCGCGTGCCCAGTCGGAGCGCCTCGGGCGTGGCGTCCCGCTCCTTACGGGCACCACGGTCACCGAAATCCTCGGACACGGCCGCCTGACCGGCGTGCGCGTGCGTCACCGCGACGGCCGTACGGCCACCCTGTCCTGCGACACGGTCGTCTTCACCGGCGACTTCGTCGCCGAGAACGAACTCGCCCGCCGGGCCGGCATCACGCTGGGCACGAACCCGTACACCTCGTGTCCGGGCGTCTTCGCGGCCGGCGGCGTGCTGCACCCGGGGCAGTGCGCCGAGGCGGCGACCCGGGACGGGGAAGCGGCGGCCGAGGCGGTCCTGGCGTGGCTGGCGGCCGGCGACAACCGTGGGCCGGATCAGAGGTCCGTGTAGGACCCGTGCCGCCCGGCACCCCCGGCGAACCGTTGCGCCCCCTCCAGCGCCTCCGCCAACACCGCGGTGCCGTAGCGCAGTTCGCCCCGCATCGCCGTCTCCTCGTCCTGCCCCTCCTGGTCGAGCACCGAGGCGCGGTCGCCGCGCAGGCAGGCCTGCGGGAAGCGGGCGATGGCCGCCGCGAGTTCCTCGGCCTCGGCACGGGCGCGGCCGGTGGGGACGAGACGGTTGGCGAGGCCGATGTCGTAGGCCTCGCGGGCCGGGACCGGGCGGCCGGTCAGGATCAGGTCCATGGCCCGGCCGGCGCCGATCAGCCGGGGCAGCCGTACCGTGCCGCCGTCGATCAGCGGCACGCCCCAGCGGCGGCAGAACACCCCGAACACGGCGTCCTCCTCGGCGACCCGCAGATCGCACCACAGGGCCAGCTCCAGGCCGCCCGCGACGGCGTGCCCAGCGACGGCCGCGACAACCGGCTTGGACAGCCGCAGCCGGGTCGGCCCCATCGGCCCGTCGCCCTCCTCGGCGACCCGGTTGCCCCGCTCGGTGCCCATCGCCTTCAGGTCGGCGCCCGCGCAGAACGTGCCGCCCTCACCCCACAGCACCGCCACCCGGGCGTTGTCGTCGGCCTCGAACTCCCGGAAGGCGGCGGCCAGCTCGTCGGCCGTCGGACCGTCCACGGCGTTGCGGACCTCGGGGCGGGACAGGACGACCGTGGTGACGTGTTCCTTGCGCTCCACGCGGACCGGCACGGCGGGGCTCCTTCTCGGGGTGCGGCTCGAAGGGCCACTCTGCCTCAGATGACCTTCAGCCGCACCAGCGCCCCCAGCGTCAACGCCCCCGGCACCAGCGGCACCCACACGGTGATGACCCGGTAGGCCAGCACCACCGCCGTGGCCACCGCAGCCGGACCGCCCGCCGCGATCAGGGCCACGATCAGCGCCGCCTCGACGGAGCCCAGCCCGCCAGGCGTGGGCACCAGGGCCACGGCGACGGTCGCCGCGAGATACGCGAGCGCCATGTGCGCGGGCGGCACCGGCAGCCGCAGCGCCTGGCCGACCGCGGCCAGACCGGCCGCCTGCAGCGCCGGGAAGGCCAGCGAGCCGCCCCACAGGGCCAGGGCGCGGGCCGGGCGCGTGTGCACCGAGCGCGCCTCGCCCAGGGCGTCCCGCAGGAATCCGCCGACGGCCGTGCGCAGCCGCCGTACCAGGGCCAGCGCGGCCGCCGCCACGACCAGCAGCACGACGGCGCCGCACAGCAGCGGGACCGCCGAACCGTCCGGCAGCAGGGTGCCGAGCCGCAGCGCGTCCGGGAACGCGAGCAGCAGCGCGGCCAGCAGACCGACCCGGCCCACGCTCTCCGCCAGCAGATACAGGGCGAGCGCCGCCGAGGAGCGGGCGAGCGGCACCCCGCACACGGTCATGAAACGCAGGTTCACCGCGCCCGCGCCGAGCCCGGTGGGCAGCAGGTGGTTGGCCGCGCCCGCCGCGAACTGGGTGGCCAGCAGCCGCCCCTTCGGCAGTGGCTGCACCACCGCGCCCTGCCGGGTGACCGCGGCCGCGACCCAGGTCATGCAGGTCGCACCGGCCGCCGCCAGCAGCCACGGCCAGGACGCCGTGCGCAGCTGGCCGAAGCCCTCGGCCAGCACCGAGCGATGCCGCACGGCGGCCACGGCCACGAGCACGAGCGGCACCAGGCACAGCACCTGGCGGACGGGGATCCGCCGGGGGAGGCGTCCCGGGGGGACGTCGGGGAGTCGGAGCGCTGTCACATCGGGAGAGGTTCTCCGCGCCGCGCCAACGGCAGGTGGCGCGAGCGCGGACGGCGGCTTACGGACGGGCAGCGGATGGGCGGGAGGCGCCGAGGAGACCCTCGGGTGCGGGGGCCGAGGTGCGGGTGAAAAGGCGCGGAGGTTGACCTCAACATAGCTTGAGGTCCTACGTTCTCTTCCATGAGCATGGAGACCACCGCCTGGACGCAACTGCACAGCGTCATGAACGCGCAGCAGGAACGCCGTCCCCTCGCCCGCGCCACGCTGCGCCGCATCGCCGCCTTCGCCCGCCCGCACCGCTCGGGCATCGTCCGTTTCGTGCTGCTCGGGGTGCTGACCGCACTGCTCGCCGTGGCCACCCCGGTACTCGCCGGCCACGTCGTCGACGCGATCGTGGCGGGTCACGACTCCGGGACGGTCGTACGGCTCTCCCTGCTGATCGCGCTCGTCGCCCTCGCGGAGGCGGGGCTCGGCGTCCTCGGCCGGCGCCTGTCGGCGACGCTCGGGGAGGGACTCATCCTCGACCTGCGCACGGCTGTGTTCGATCATGTGCAGCGCATGCCCGTCGCGTTCTTCACACGTACCCGTACGGGCGCGCTGGTCAGCCGTCTCAACAACGACGTGATCGGCGCCCAGCGGGCGTTCGCCAACACCCTGTCCGGTGTGGTGACCAACCTGGTGACGCTGCTGCTCACGCTCGCGGTGATGCTCACCCTGTCCTGGCAGATCACCCTGCTCGCGCTGGTGCTGCTGCCGGTGTTCGTGCTGCCCGCCCGGCGCATGGGCAGCCGGATGGCCCGGATGCAGCGGGAGGCGGCCGCGCTCAACGCGGCCATGGGCACCCGGATGACCGAGCGCTTCTCCGCGCCCGGCGCCACCCTGATCAAGCTGTTCGGCCGGCCCGAGGAGGAGTCGGCCGAGTTCGCGGACCGCGCCCGCCGGGTGCGCGACATCGGCGTGCGCACGGCGACCGCCCAGTCGGTGTTCATCACCGCCCTGACCCTGGTCTCGGCCCTCGCGCTCGCCCTCGTCTACGGCCTCGGCGGCTGGTTCGCGCTGCGCGGCACCCTGGAGGCGGGCGCGGTCGTCTCCCTCGCGCTGCTGCTGACCCGGCTCTACGCCCCGCTCACCGCGCTCGCCGGAGCCCGGGTGGAGGTGATGAGTGCCCTGGTCAGCTTCGAGCGGGTCTTCGAGGTGCTGGACCTGAAGCCGCTCATCGAGGAGAAGCCGGACGCCGTGGAGGTGCCCGAGGGCCCGGTCGCTGTCGAGTTCGAGGACGTCCGCTTCGGCTACCCGTCCGCCGACCAGGTCTCCCTCGCCTCCCTCGAGGAGGTCGCCGCCCTCGACACCCGCGGCGGCGCCGACGTCCTGCACGGCGTCTCCTTCCGCGCCGAACCCGGCCGGACCGTCGCCCTCGTGGGCTCCTCCGGCGCCGGCAAGTCGACCATCGCGCAACTGCTGCCGCGCCTGTACGACGTCGACGCGGGCGCCGTCCGCATCGGCGGCGTCGACGTGCGCGACCTCACCGCGACCTCGCTGCGGGCCACCCTGGGCATGGTCACCCAGGACGGCCACCTCTTCCACGACACCGTCCGCGCCAACCTGCTGCTGGCCCGGCCGGCGGCCACGGACGAGGATCTGTGGGACGCGCTCGGCCGCGCCCGCCTCGCCGAGGTCGTGCGCTCCCTTCCCGACGGCCTGGACACGGTGGTCGGTGAACGCGGCTACCGGCTCTCCGGCGGCGAACGCCAGCGCATGACCATCGCCCGGCTGCTGCTGGCCCGGCAGCGCGTGGTCATCCTCGACGAGGCCACGGCCCACCTGGACAACACCTCGGAGGCGGCCGTCCAGGAGGCGCTGACGGAGGCCCTGGAGGGTCGCACCGCCGTGGTCATCGCCCACCGTCTGTCCACAGTCCGGGCCGCCGACCAGATCCTGGTCGTGGAGGCCGGCCGGATCGTGGAACGGGGCACGCACGAGGAACTCCTCGCGGCGGGCGGCCGGTACGCGGAGCTGCACCGCACGCAGTTCGCCCAGCGCGACGGACACCCCGAGGCGCCGGCGCCGACGGTGGTGACCGGGGTGACGGAACCGGCCGGGGTGACGTCGGTGTAGCCGGCGCCAACTGCCGTGGCGGACGGTCGTCCTGGCCGCATGCCGGCGGTGCACGAGGCCCGGCAGGACGCGGGTGGGGGGGGGGGGGGGGTCCCCCCCCCCCCCCCCCCCCCCGGCGGGGTCCGGGGCCCTTCCCCTCCCCCCACCAGGGGAGGGGGGGGTCCTACGTTGGGAGGCACCAAACTCCCCCCACGACGGA
>NZ_JBWKFL010000010.1:159230-267308 GCF_056434305.1 Streptomyces sp. NPDC044061
CGTCGGTGGATCCGGCGCCAACTGCTGTGGCGAACGTTCGTCTTGCCCACATGCCGGTGTTGCACGGGGCCCGGAAGGACGGGGGGGCGGGGAAGCGCCTCTCCCCCCCACCCCGTCACACGGCGGATGCCGTCGGCGCCTCTTCCCTTCCCCGACCGGGCGGGTCGGCGGTTCCGCTGTGAGCGGCCAGCGCCTTCTCCAGGCGCCGGATGTGGTAGTACTGCACCCGCGTGGTCCTCTGCAGGGCCATGACCGCGGCGAGGAACTGGTCCATCTCGGCGGCCCGGGTGAGGATGTCGTCGGGCACGTTCTCGTCCCGCAGGCAGGCCTCCGCGTCCTGGCTCAGCACGGCGTGTGCCCAGCCGCGGGTGATCGGCTTGAACAGGTCCGGGTGGTTGGCCACGATCCGGGCCCGGATGGCCAGGTCGTTCTCGGCGGCCTCCAGATGCAGTCCGGTGTCCTTGTTGCGCGCCCCGAACAGCGGCTCATGGATGTGGTACGCATCGAAGCCGTGCTCGGCACAGCCGACCCAGAAGTCCCAGTCCTCTCCGGCGCGCATGTTCTCGTCGTACCCGCCCACGGACTGCCACGCTTCACGGCGGTACAGCGAGCAGTAGAACATGATCAGTCGCTGGAGCAGCAGTTCTCTGCTGTAGGCGGGTAGAGGCATCACCTGTGGGGGCAGATCGTCGTCGGTGAACGTGAACACGTCGGTAGAGGCGATGGCGACCTCGGGATCGCTGTCGAGCACCGCGACGGTCTTCTCCAGCATCGTGGGCGCGATCATGTCGTCGGCGTCCAGGGGAAGGATGTAGCGGCCGGCGGCGGCCTCGATTCCGGTGTTGCGCGCGGCGGAGACCCCGGCATTGGCCTGTTGGAGCAGTCTGATGCGCCGGTCGGGGTGCCGGGCGATCAGGCCCTCGGTCACCTCGGCGGTGTCGTCGGTGCTGCCGTCGTCGACGACGACCAGTTCCCAGTCCTCGAACGTCTGGGCAAGGACGCTGGACACCGCCTCGGGCAGATAGCGGGCGTAGTCGTGGCACGGGATGACCACCGAAACCATGGGATCGGAGCTCTGGGGCATGCGCCGTCTTTCGCTTTAGTGGGTGGCCAGGATTCCGCGTTGCCGGGTGCCGGCAGCCCCCCTCGGGCCCTGCTGGAGGGCCGTGTCGCAGTGGACCCGCCGGATCACCCGCTCGTGGTGGAGCGCCGTCGCCGCTCCTAGCCCTCGAAGGGGTAGATGTCGAAGGGGTACTGGTGCCCGTGGTGCCCGTAGTCGCAGAACGTGAGGTTGGCGACGGGTGTGCAGCAGTGGTGGTAGCCGGTGATGGTCATGTTGCCGATGGGCGTGCAGCAGTGGACGTAGTCGGTGATGGTCATGTTGCCGATGGGCGTGCAGGGGTGCTCGGACCCGGAGATGACCGCGACGTCGCCTGTCGCCTGGTCGGCGTGTGTCGCCGACGTGGGGAGCGAGTCCGAAGCGAGGGCCGCGGCGTAGGCCGCCTCCGCGCCGTTCAGCAGTCCGGCGGTCGCCAGTGCGGCGGGAAGAGCCAGCGAGGATATGACACGGGCTTTCACGGTGGGACCTCTCTGTCGAGGGTAGGGAGCTGCCCCGCAAGGCCGGTACGTTCCGCGACCGGGGCAGTGCCGCCACCGTAGGATTTGCTTACTTTCCGCGTCAAAACGATTACTCCATGTGCTGGATCCGTCGGGTAGTCGGCCAAGTGGGTGCTCCGGCCGGGCCGGTCAGGACGGGGCGGTGGCCCCGACGCCCGCCGGATCCGGGACGTGGTGCGGATGCAGCACTTCGAGGTCGGGCAGGGCCCAGCAGGCGGTGCCCATGTCCCGTGCCATCGCGGCCAGGCCCTCGGTCTCGATGAGCTGCTGGTACGGGAAGCACGGGAAGGCCAGGCCGTCACGGTGGAGGTCGGCGCGAACCAGCAGTGCCGTGCCACCCACGGAGTCGACGCGGACCAGCCCCTGTCCGCGCAGCTCGTCGAGGTAGGTCCGGCCGAACCCCTTGGGGGGCTGCAGGATGCCGTCGCGAAGCCATTGGGACCAGTTGAGCGTGCCGGCCCTGCGGTGAAGGACGAACGTGTTGAGGTCGTACGTGGGTCCGCCCGCCGTGGTGGCACAGTGCGGGACGACGATGTCCTTGCGCGCTCCGAGGAGACGCTGGATCAGATCGGCCGGACGGTCGGTGACGTCGACGTCGAGCCACAGCACCCACTCCTCGTCGGCAAGGGCCCGGGAGAGCAGATGGTTGCGGGCCCTGGCCAGCACCGACCGGCGTCGGCGCTGAACGCCCGTCTCCCAACGGGGGCCCTCCAACTGCAGGCCGAAGTCGCGGTGCACCAGGGTGACCCGCCGGTACTCCGCTTCGAGGCCGGGCAGGACCTGTTGGAGCAGTTCTCGTGTCGTGTCCCTGCTGTCGCCCTCCAGCAGGCCCAGGGAGATCGCCTCCCGCGGGTAGTCCAGGGCGCGAAGACTCTCCAGATAACGGGGCAGGAATGGGGCCGCGTCCTTGACGGGGGTGAGCACCAGCACCCGTGGCCGCTCGCTCGCCGGGCCCGGGGCCGGCTCCACGGCCGTCTGTGGTCCCTGGACGCAGGCCAGGGCGGCGGCGGGGCCCGTCTCGGCGTGGGCGGTGTCCTTCGGCTCGATCGGCAGTCGGGTCGCCATGGCCTGCAGTCGCTCGGCGTAGGCGCCGGGTTCGGCCCAGATCTCGGTCGCCACGTCGAAGTGCTCCGCAAAATGGGCCTCGTCGAACGTGTTGCTGCCGTGACACACATAGGTGTACAGCTCGGGCGCGTCGACCGACACCACCCGGCAGCTGCGGACCACCCCTTCCGCCACCGGCGTGTCCTCACCCCGACGCAGTGCCGGGTAGCGCGGCAGCCGGTCCTTGGCGCACACCATCGACCCCTCCCAGACGCGCGCGCAGGAGATCGCGAGCTTGCGCCGACCGGGCCACCACAGCCGTTCCCGGGCGAGGAAGCAGGCGTCGACGCCCAGCGCGAGAATCGCCGCCATCTGTGTCTCGACCCGCTCCGGGTCGTACAGGTCGTCGTCGTCCCACTGGCATACGTAGGGCGCGGTCGCCCGGTCCACCGCCTCGTTGCGCAGCTCGCCCAACGGCCGCCCCTCAGGGGGGAGTCGATGATGGCGGATCCGTGGGTCTCCCTGCTCGCGGATGTGCCGTTCGAGGGCGTCGTCCGTACCGTCCTCGACGACGACCAGTTCCAGGTTCGGGTAGGTCTGCGCGCGGAAGCACCTGATCGCGCGACGGGCCGTCGACGAGCGGTCCTTGGTCACCATCAGGCACGACACCGTCGGCGCGGGTGCGCCCGAGGCCCAGCGGCGGCGCTGCGCGTCAAGGCTGAGCATGCCGTCGGCGAGGGGGTGCATCTCCTGGCTCGTCCAGAACGGGAACCGTCTGCCGACGGAGGTCCGTGGGCCCGCGGGGGTGTCCGCCACCCAGCTGCCGGACCAGTGGTGCACGGCGTAGGCGCGTTCGTAGTCGGCCTTCTGAGGGCCGAACAGTTCTGCCGCGTACGGGCTCACCTCGGGGTAGAGGACCTCCGGACCGAGGACCGTGATCGAGGCGGGATCCGGGACGCTGTCGACCGCTCTGGTGAGAAAGAAGGGGCCTGTGGCGTCCAGCGCGCTGGGCGACTTGTGGGAGCCCACCAACTGTTGGTGCACGTGCGCCCAGAAGGGGTGGCCCGGCCGTGACGCGATGAACGCGTTGCCGACGATGCGGCCGAATCCGCTCCGGCGGGCCAGCAGCAGCCGTGTGTGCGCCTCCGGTTCGCAACCGAGGACGAGTTCGCGCCCGTCAAGGATGTCGTCGACGGGGCGGAGGCACTCGAAGTCCAGATCGGCGTAGAGCCCGCCGAAATGGTCGAGCAGGAAATAGCGGATCGCGTCGGCCCGCATGATCGCTTCTGGATAGCCGTCGTAGACGGGCAGGAACCACGGATAGTGCTCCTGGAGGAATGCGCGATTGTCCGCGTCGGTCCACAGACGGTACCCCCAGCCAGGATGGCGCCGGCGCCAGGAGTCGGCCCACGCCTCCCATTCCGGGGGTACGTCCGAGTCTTTCCAGGTTTGGTGGATCAAGGCGGGAATCTTCTGCTGCATCCGCATTGGGTCAGTATGGCGACTCGCCGGGACGAGGCGTTTTCCGGTGGACCGGTCGTCAGAACAATCACCCGGGCGGCCCTCGGCTCATGCCTCTTCCCGAGCCTGGAGCGGTCGAAGGGCGCTGCTGTCGGCAGCGGGGTCCCGAGGCCGGTTCGACGGCAAGGCCCGCCCCCCCTTGACGCCAGTGGTCCGGACCTTTAACTTCACGCCTTAAACAAAGGCTCCGGATCCACTCAACGCCCAGGCGTCACTTCGGTGTTGGGCCCGGGTCCGGCCTCCCCCCACGCGAAAGGCCGTCCCGCACATGGCCAGACCTGTCCCCGCGTTCGTCTCGCTCGCCGCCCTGTCCCTCGCCTCCGGCCTGCTCACCGCCACCCCGGCCCAGGCCGCCACCGGCACCATCACCGGCCTCGCCGGAAAGTGCCTCGACGTCGCCGGGGCCAACTCCGCCGACGGCACACCCGTACAGCTCTACGACTGCAACGGCACCGCCGCCCAGCAGTGGACGGTCGGCAGCGACGGCACCGTACGCGCCCTCGGCAAGTGCCTGGACGTCACCGGGAACTCGACCGCCGACGGCGCCAAGGCACAGCTGTGGTCCTGTACCGGCGGCGCCAACCAGAAGTGGACCGTCACCGCGGCCCACGACATCGTCAACCCCCAGGCGGACAAGTGCCTGGACGTCACCGACAACAACCCGGTCAACGGCACCCGGGCCCAGATATGGAGCTGCAGCGGCGGCGCCAACCAGAAGTGGAACGCGCCGGCGGCGGACAGCGGCGGCGGCACCTCCGCGCCGATGGCCGTGGCGCCGTACCTCTACAACGGCTGGGGCAGCCCGCCGAGTCCGACCACCATCACCCAGGCCACCGGCGTGAAGTGGTTCACGCTCGCCTTCGTGCTCAGCAACGGCCACTGCAACCCCCAGTGGGACGGCAGCCGCCCGCTGACCGGCGGCGTCGACCAGCAGACGGTCAACACCGTGCGGGCCAACGGCGGTGACGTCATCCCGTCCTTCGGCGGCTACAGCGGCAACAAGCTCGAGAGTTCCTGCTCCAGCGCGGGCGAACTCGCCGCCGCCTACCAGAAGGTCGTGAGCGCCTACGGCCTGAAGGCGATCGACATCGACATCGAGGCCGACGCCTACAGCAACCCCACCGTGCAGCAACGCACCGTCGACGCGCTCAAGACCGTCAAGGCCGACAACCCCGGCCTGAAGGTGTACATCACCATCGGCACCGGGCAGAGCGGCCCCGACACCAGCCTCATCAACCGGGCCTCCTCCTCCGGACTGACGGTCGACGCCTGGGCGATCATGCCCTTCGACTTCGGCGGCGCCGGACAGAACATGGGCAACCTCACCACGCAGGCGGCCGAGGGTCTGAAGAACGCGCTGAAGAACGCCTACCACTACAGCGACGACCAGGCCTACCGGGACATGGGCGTCTCGTCCATGAACGGCATCACCGACAACAACGAGACCGTCACGGTGAACGACTTCCGGACCATCCTGGCCTACGCGCAGGCGCACCACCTGGCCCGGCTCACCTTCTGGTCCGCCAACCGCGACCGCCCGTGCACCGGCGGCCCCGCCGACAGCTGCTCCGGCGTATCCCAGTCCAACTGGGACTACACCCGCGTCTTCGCCGGCTACACCGGCTGACCTCGTCCACCAGGAGATCTCCGTGCCTCGCCTCTCCCGCCGCCGCGGCCCCACCGCGGCCGCGCTGGTCACCGCGGCGGCAGCGTCCCTGCTGACCGCCGCTCCCTCGCCCGCCCGGGCCGCCGCCCTGCCCACCGGCTTCGCCACCGTCGTCGACGCCGCGAGCGGGAAGTGCCTGGACGCCCGCGCGGCCGCCACCGCCAACGGCACCGCCGTACAGCAGTACACGTGCAACAACACCACGGCCCAGCAGTGGCGCTTCACCGCCACGAGCGACGGCTACGTCCGCATCGACAACCGCAACGACACCAACCAGGTCGTGGACGTCTCCGACGTCTCCACCGCCGACAACGCCCAGGTCCACCTGTGGAGTTACGGCGGCGGTGCCAACCAGCAGTGGCTTCCCGTCGACGACGGCGGCGGCGCATACCACTTCGTCAACCGAAACAGCGGCAAGTGCCTCGACGACCCCGCCGCATCCACCGCCGACAGCGTGCAGTTCGTCCAGTACACCTGCAACGGCACCGCCGCCCAGCGCTTCCAGGTGACCCCGGTGTCCCAGAACTCCGACGACCCGGACCTCGGTCCCAACGTGGTCCTGTTCGACCCGTCGATGTCCTCCGCCACCATCCAGGGCAGGCTGGACTCGATCTTCAAACAGCAGGAGACCAACCAGTTCGGCTCCCAGCGCTACGCCGTCCTGTTCAAGCCCGGCACCTACAGCGCCGACGTCAACGTCGGCTTCTACACGCAGGTCCTCGGCCTCGGCCTGACCCCGGACGCCGTCAACGTGAACGGAGCGGTGCACGCGGAGGCCGACTGGTTCCAGGGCAACGCGACCCAGAACTTCTGGCGCGGCGCCGAGAACCTGTCGGTCACCCCCAAGAACGGCGGCGACCGCTGGGCGGTCTCGCAGGCGGCGCCGTACCGGCGCATGCACCTGCGCGGCAACCTCGCCCTCGACGACGGCGGCTGGTCCTCCGGCGGCTACCTCGCCGACAGCAAGATCGACGGAAAGGTCGACTCGGGCAGCCAGCAGCAGTGGCTGACCCGCAACTCCCAGCTGGGCAGCTGGACCGGCTCGAACTGGAACATGGTCTTCGTCGGCAGCCAGGGCGTCCCGGGCACCAGCTTCCCCAACCCGCCGCACACCACCGTCGCCCAGAGCCCGGTCACCCGGGAGAAGCCGTTCCTGTACGTCGACGGCTCCGGGAAGTACCAGGTGTTCGTGCCGTCCACCCGTACCGACTCCACGGCCACCAGCTGGGCGAGCGGCAGCCCGGCCGGCACCTCGCTGCCGCTGAGCCAGTTCTACGTCGTCAAGCCCGGCGCCACCGCGGCACAGATCGACGCGGCGCTCGCCTCCGGACAGAACCTGCTGGTCACTCCCGGTGTCTACCACCTCGACCAGACCCTGAAGGTGACCCGCCCCGACACGGTCGTCCTCGGCCTCGGGCTCGCCACCTTCGTCCCGGACAACGGCATCACCGCCATGACCGTCGCCGACGTGGACGGCGTCAAGATCGCGGGCCTGCTCTTCGACGCCGGCACCACCGGCTCGAAGACCCTCGTCGAGGTCGGGCCGGCCGGCTCCGGCGCCTCCCACGCGGCCGACCCGACCTCCCTGCACGACGTCTACTTCCGCATCGGCGGCGCGGGCGTCGGCAAGGCGGCCACCAGCCTCGTCGTCAACAGCGACAACGTCATCGGCGACCACATGTGGATATGGCGCGCCGACCACGGCAGCGGAGTCGGCTGGACCAGCAACACCGCCGACACCGGCCTCGTCGTCAACGGCGACGACGTGACGATGTACGGGCTGTTCGTCGAGCACTTCCAGAAGTACCAGGTGCTCTGGAACGGCAACGGCGGCCGCACCTACTTCTTCCAGAACGAGATGCCCTACGACCCGCCGAACCAGTCCGCCTGGATGAACGGCTCCACCCAGGGCTACGCCGCCTACAGGGTCGCCGACTCCGTCACCGACCACCAGGCCTACGGCCTCGGCAGCTACTGCTACTTCAACGTCAACCCGGCCGTCACGGCGGCCCACGCCATCGAGGCGCCGAACAACCCCGATGTCCGCTTCACCAGCATGGTGACCGTCTCCCTCGGCGGGACCGGCACCATCAGCCATGTCGTCAACAACGCGGGAGGACCCTCCAACTCCGGCACGAACGTGGCGAATCTCGTCCGCTACCCGTGATCCGGCGGGCGTGAGCCGCACGGGACGGGGAAACCGGGTCCGGGTCAAGTACGCCCGAAGCGACCCGACTTGCCAGGAGACCCCACCGTGTCGAAAGCCCAGATCGGAAGCGCCGTGGCCGTCGTCGTCCTCGCCGCCGGACTCACCGGCTGCGGCAGCGAGGACGGCACCGGAAAGGGCGGGGACGCGCAGGCCCGGCCGAGCGCGCCCCCGCCCGCCCGCGCCGTCCACGACGCCTACCGCCGGACCGTGGCCGCCGGCACCGCGAGGATGACCGTCACCAGCAGGGTCGTCGCCGACGGGCAGGCCCTCACCGGGCACGGCAGCGGGGTCGCCGACCTCAAGGGCGGTGCCAGCCGGCTGAAGCTGACCTCGCAGGGCACCACGATCGAGCAGCGGATCGTCGACGGGATCGTCTACCAGAAACCGTCCGGCGCCCGGCGCGGGGCCGTCCCGGACGGCAAGAGCTGGATGAAAATCGACCTCGCCCGGCTGAACCGGAACGGCTCGGCCGGACAGTCCCAGGTGAGCGACCCCGCCGAGCCCGTGCGCTACCTCAAGGACGTCGGCTCGCGGAACGTCACCCGCGTCGGCGCCCAGACCCTCGACGGCACCCCCACGACCCACTACCGGGCGGCGGTGCCCGTGTCCGCGCTGACCCGGGGCAACGCAGGGCAGGAGCGGGAACTGACACGGCAGCTCGGGAAGTCCTCGCTCCCGGTCGACCTGTGGCTGGACGAACGGGGCCGGCTGCGGCAGGAGAGCGTACGGCTCGCCCTGCACCCGCTCAGGCAGCGGACCCCGGGACACGGGAACACCGAGGTGACGAGCACGACCGTGCTGCGCTTCTCGGACTACGGCACCGAGGCGAAGGTCACCGCCCCGCCCGCGAAGGACACCGCCGACGTCACGGACCGGATGACCAGGACGGGCGAGGCCACCGGAGGCGACTGAGACGTGTGAGACGCCGCAGCCTGGATACGCGGTCTGCACGGCACAACGGCCCGTCCGGAAGGCCCTCCCTGCCATGACCAGCGAAAACCGGCTCGGCCCGCACTCGGAGATCACCCTCCGGGTGAACGGGAAACCCCACACCCTGCTCGTCGACCACCGGCGGGTCCTGCTGGACCTGCTCCGCGAGGACCTCGATCTGACCGGGTCCAAGAAGGGCTGCGACCACGGCCAGTGCGGCGCCTGTACCGTCCTGGTCGACGGGCGCCGCCTCAACAGCTGCCTGCTGCTCGCCGTCACCCTCGACGGCAGCGATGTCACCACCGTCGAGGGCCTGGGCGGCGACGGCGAGGAGCCGCACCCGCTCCAGCGGGCCTTCCTCGACCGCGACGCCTTCCAGTGCGGCTACTGCACCCCGGGCCAGATCTGCTCCGCCGTCGGCATGCTCGCCGAGGCCGCGGCCGGTCATCCCTCCCACGTCACCGACCCCGCGGCCCCGTCCGGACGGCCCGTGCCGCTGGACCGGGCCGAGATCCGCGAGCGGCTCAGCGGCAACCTGTGCCGCTGCGGGGCCTACCCGCGCATCGTCGAGGCAGTGGAGGACGTGATCCGGTGAAGGAGTTCGGATACCTCAGGCCCGGCAGCGTCGAGGAGGCCGCCGAGGCCTTCGCCGCCCATCCGGGCGCCCGCTACCTCGCGGGCGGCACGAACCTGGTCGACCTGATGAAGCTCGGGGTGGAGAGCCCCACCGTCCTCATCGACGTCGGCCGGCTCCCGCTGGACACGGTCGAGGAACTGCCCGACGGTGCTCTGCGCGTCGGCGCCACCGTCCGCAACAGCGACCTCGCGGCCCATCCGCTGGTCCACGACCGCTACCCGGTGCTGTCCCAGGCGCTCCTCGCGGGCGCCTCGGGCCAGCTGCGCAACGCGGCCACGACCGGCGGCAACCTGTTGCAGCGCACCCGATGCCCCTACTTCCAGGACCTCGACAAGCCCTGCAACAAGCGGGAGCCCGGCAGCGGCTGCGGCGCCCGCGACGGCGTCCACCGCGACCACGCCGTCCTCGGCCACTCACCGCACTGCATCGCGACGAACCCCTCCGACATGGCCGTGGCCCTGGCCGCCCTCGACGCCCGCGTCGAGCTGTACGGCACCGAGGGCAGGCGCTGCATCCCGGTCGCCGACTTCCACCGGCTGCCCGGCGTGCACCCTGAGCGGGACACCGAGATCCACCCCGGCGAGCTGATCACCGGCGTGCTCCTCCCGGCCGCCGGAGCAGGGGTTCCGTCCGCCTACCGCAAGGCCCGCGACCGGGCGTCGTACGCCTTCGCCCTGGCTTCTGTGGCCGTCGTGCTCCGGGTCGCGGACGGGGTCGTGGCCCAGGTGGGGCTGGCCTTCGGCGGCCTCGCCCACAAGCCCTGGCGGGCCCGGCACGCGGAGACGGCCCTGCTGGGCGCCGCCGCGACCCCCGCCGCCTTCGAAGGCGCCGTCGCCCTCGAACTCGAACGCGCCGAGCCCCTGCGCGACAACGCCTACAAGGTGCCCCTTGCCCGCAACCTCGCCCTGGACGTCCTGAACCGTCTCGCCCCGACACCTGCGACGGTCTGACCACGGGCCGCCCCAGGAGAACACCGCCCGCCCCAGGAGATCCCGATGCCCCACACAGGCCCGTCCCACGAGGACCCGATGAGCCGCGGTGGCCTGCACGGAGACGACCCCATGGCACGGACCGGGCTGCCGCCGGACGATCCGATGGCGCGGTCCGGTCTTCCGGCGGACGATCCGATGGCGCGGTCCGGGCTCCCGGCGGACGATCCCCTGGTCGGCGGCGGTCTCCCGTTCGGCGATTCCACCGAAGGCACCGGCCCGCCCGCCGACCACGCCGAGCCGTCCCCGGGCGACCGGGCCGGTCAGAAGGGCGACACGCACCGCGGTGACACGCACCGCGCCACCGTGCTGGGTACTCCCGCCGAACGTCGCGAGGGGCGGCTGAAGGTCAGCGGTGCCGCACGCTACGCCGCCGAGCACCCCCTGCCCGGGCGGGTCCACGCCTGGCCCGTGCCCGCGGCGGTGGCCCGTGGCCGGGTCACCGGTGTGGACACCGCCGCCGCCCTCGCCCTGCCCCGCGTCCTCGCCGTGCTCACCCCCGCCGACGCCCCCCGCCTCGCCGCGTCGGACGACGGAACCCTCGCCGTCCTGCAGAACCCGGGCGTACCGCACCGCGGCTGGTGCGTCGCCCTGGCCGTCGCCGAGACCCCGGAGGCGGCCCGCGCCGCCGCCCGCGCGGTCCGCGTCACCTACGCCACCCAGGACCACGACGTCGACCTCCGCCCGGACCACCCTGACGCCTACGAGCCGGAAGAGGCCCTCGGCCAGCCGGCCCAGTTCGAACACGGCGACCCCGAAGGCGCCTTCGCGGCCGCCGGGGTCCGGGTGGACACCGAGTACCGGGTCCCGCCGCTGCACAACCACCCCATGGAGCCGCACGCGACCACCGCGGCCTGGGACGGCGACCGGCTCACGGTGTACAACTCCAGCCAGGGCGGTACGACCGTCCGCGCCGTGCTCGCAGAGCTGTTCGAGCTGCCCGAGGACCACATCACGGTCGTCGCGGAGCACGTCGGCGGCGGCTTCGGCTCCAAGGGCACCCCGCGCCCCGACGTCGTCCTTGCCGCGATGGCCGCACGCAGCACCGGCCGGCCCGTCACCCTGGCCTACCCCCGCCGCCTCCTGCCCACCGTCGTCGGCCACCGCGCCCCCACCCTGAACCGGGTGCGCCTCGGCGCCACGCGGGAGGGCCGGCTCACCGCCCTGCTGCACGAGGTGACCACGTACACCTCCCGCGTCCGGGAGTTCGTGGAACAGGCCGGGATGCCCGCCCGCGTCATGTACGCCGCCCCACACCTGCGCAGTACCCACCGGGTGGTGCCACTGGACGTCCCGAGCCCGTCCTGGATGCGCGCACCCGGCGAGGCCCCCGGCATGTACGCGCTGGAGTCCGCCATGGACGAACTCGCCGACGCACTCGGCCTGGACCCCGTCGAGCTGCGGATCCGCAACGAACCGGAGCACGAGCCGGCCGGCGGCAAGCCGTTCAGCAGCAGGAACGTCGTCGCCTGCCTGCGTGAGGGCGCCCGCCGCTTCGACTGGGACACCCGCGACCCGCGCCCGGGCACCCGCGCCGAGGGCCCGCTGCTGCTCGGCACCGGCGTGGCCGCGGCGACCTACCCCGTCCAGGTCGCGCCGTCCACCGCCACCGCGCAGGCGCTGCCCGACGGCACCTTCGTCGTCCGGCTGAACGCGGCCGACATCGGCACCGGCGCCCGTACCGTGCTCGCCCAGGTGGCGGCCGACGCGCTCGGCGCGCCCCTGGACCGGGTCCGCACCGAGGTGGGCCGCAGCGACCTGCCCCCGGCCCCGCTGGCGGGCGGCTCCTCCGGCACCGCCTCCTGGGGCTGGGCCGTGCACGAGGCCTGCACCGACCTCGCGTCCCGCCTCGCCGCACACTCCGGCCCGCTGCCCGCCGAGGGGCTCACCGCCCGCGCCGACACCACCGGGCAGGCCGACGCCGACAGCCCCTACGCCCGGCACGCCTTCGGCGCCCACTTCGCCGAGGTCGCCGTCGACACCGTGACCGGCGAGATCCGGGTCCGCCGACTGCTCGGCGTCTACGCGGCCGGACGCATCCTCAACGCCCGCACCGCGCGCTCCCAGTTCGTCGGCGGCATGACCATGGGCCTGGGCATGGCCCTGACCGAGGGCAGCACCCTGGACCGCCCCTTCGGCGACTTCCCCGAGGCCGACCTCGCCTCCTACCACGTGCCCGCGCACGCCGACGTCCCCGACATCGAGGCGGACTGGATCGAGGAGGACGACCCGCATCTCAACCCCATGGGCAGCAAGGGCATCGGCGAGATCGGCATCGTCGGCACCGCCGCCGCCCTCGGCAACGCCGTCCACCACGCCACCGGGATCCGCTTCCGCGAGCTGCCGCTCACCCCGGACCGGATCCTCACCCGGCTGCTGTCCGAGGGATGACGAACCGGGACGCGCCGAGGGGGCCCGCCGCGCCGACGGGTCTGCTCTGGGAGTACGACGGCTACGACCCCGCCGAGGAGCGCCTGCGGGAGTCCCTGTGCACCGTGGGCAACGGACGCTTCGCCACCCGCGGGGCGCTGCCCGAGTGTGCCGCCGACGCCGTGCACTACCCGGGTACCTACGTGGCGGGCTGCTACAACCGGCTCACCTCCGAGATCGCCGGACGGCGCATCGAGAACGAGGACATGGTCAACCTCCCCAACTGGCTGCCGCTGCGCTTCCGCCCCGCGGGGCTGGACTGGCTCACCCCCGACACCGCCCCGGTGAGCGAGCACCACCTGGCCCTCCACCTGGACCCCGGCGTGCTGGAGCGCCGTACCCGCTACCGGCTCGGCGACGACGGCACGCTGCTCGTCCGGCAGCTCCGCCTCGTCCACATGGCCGAGCCGCACCTCGCCGCCCTGCGCACCGACTTCACCGCCGAGGGCCTCACCGTCGAGCTGGACGTCGAGGCCGCGCTCGACGGAACCGTCACCAACTCCGGGGTGGCCCGCTACCGGGACCTGGACGGCCGCCACCTCACCCATCTCGAGACGGGCGGCGCCATCCCCGGCACCATGTGGCTGCGCTGCCGTACCCGTACCTCCGACGTCGCCGTCGGGCTCGCCTCCCGGCTGGCCACCGACGTCCCCGTGACGGACGCCCACGAGGCGGGGCGGGCCGTACAGCGCCTGTGGCTGTCCCTGACACCCGGACGTACCGTCACCGTCGACAAGACCGTCGCCCTGCACACCTCCCACGACCCCGCCATCAGCGACCCGCTGTGCGCGGCCCTCGACCGGGTCACCGCGGCGCCGCCTTTCGACGATCTGCTGACCTCGCACTCCACGGCCTGGGAGCAGTTGTGGCGGCGGGCCGAACTCGACGTCCCCGGCGACCCGGGCCGCATCCTGCGCCTGCACCTCTTCCACGTGCTGCAGACCCTCTCCCCGCACACCGCCGACCTCGACGTGGGCGTGCCCGCGCGCGGGCTGCACGGTGAGGCGTACCGGGGGCACGTCTTCTGGGACGAGCTGTTCGTGCTGCCCTACCTCAACCTCCATCTGCCCGAGGTCTCCCGTGCCCTGCTCCACTACCGCCACCGCCGCCTGGACGCGGCCTGCCACGCCGCCGGCGAGGCCGGACTGCGCGGCGCCCTGTACCCGTGGCAGAGCGGCAGCGACGGCCGCGAGGAAACCCAGGAACTGCACGTCAACCCACGCTCGGGCCACTGGCTGCCCGACCACTCCCGGCTGCAGCGGCACGTCGGCTCGGCGGTGGCATACAACGTGTGGCAGTACTGCGAGTCCAGCGGCGACACCGACTTCCTGCACACCGAGGGCGCCGAGATGCTGCTCCTGATCGCCCGCCTGTGGGGCGACTCGGCCACCTACGACGAGCACCTCGGCCGGCACCGCATCCGCGGCGTGGTCGGCCCCGACGAGTACCACGACGCCTACCCCGACGCGCCCGAACCCGGACTGGACGACAACGCGTACACCAACGTCACCGCCGCCTGGGTGCTCACCCGCACCCTGGACCTGCTGCGCACCCTGCCCGAGCCGCGCCGCCGCGAACTCGTCGAGCGCACCGGCCTCGAGGAGGACGAACTCGCCCGCTGGGAGGAGGTCTCGCGCACCCTCCACGTGCCTTTCCACGACGGCGTGGTCAGCCAGTTCGACGGCTACGGCGACCTCGCCGAGCTGGACTGGTACGGCTACCGCGCGCACTACGGCGACATCCGGCGCCTGGACCGGATCCTGGAGGCGGAGGGCGACACCGTCAACCGCTACAAGGCGTCCAAACAGGCCGACGTCCTGATGCTCGGCTACCTGTTCTCACCCGCCGAACTGCGCGACCTGTTCGCCCAGTTGGGGCACCGCCTCGACGAGGACACATGGTCGGCGACGGTCGACCACTACCTGCACCGCACCACGCACGGCTCCACCCTCAGCGGCGTGGTCCACGGCTGGATCCTGGCCCGCGCCCGCCGCACCGACGCCTGGGGCTTCGTCCAGGAGGCCCTGCGCGGCGACATCGCCGACGTGCAGGGCGGCACCACCGGCGAGGGCATCCACCTCGGCGCCATGGCCGGCACCCTCGACCTCGTCCAGCGCTGCCTCACCGGACTGGAGACCCGCGACGGCATGCTCTGGCTCGACCCCGTACACCTCCCGGAACTCTCGTCCTACGGCTTCTCGTTGCGCTACCGGGGCCACTGGGGCGTCCAGCTGCGCCTGCGCTCCGGCCTCCTGAAGACCGCCATGCCGTCGTCCGCGGGCAGCGACCCCATCGACATCCGGCTGCCGGACCGGGTGGTCCGGGTCGGGCCGGGGGAGACGGTACGGATGAGGCTGCCGGACTGAGCGACATCTCGACGGGGGCCGCCCCCGGGCCGAGGATGCTGCTCACAAGGATGTCGGTGGCCGTACGGAAACGGAGACGAGGAGAGGCGGGCGATGTTGCGCGCACTTGCGGTGGACGACGAGGAACCCGCCCTCGCGGAGCTGCTGTACCTGCTGGGCGAGGACCCCCGGGTCGGCACCGTCGTGCCCGCCCTGGACGCCACCGAGGCACTGCGCAGGCTCGAACGGGCCAGGGAGACCGGGCCCGACGGCCCCGACGCCCTCGACGTCGTCTTCCTCGACATCAACATGCCCCGGCTGAACGGCCTCGAACTCGCCCAGCTGCTCGCCGGCTTCACCGCCCCACCGCTCATCGTCTTCGTCACCGCCCACGAGGACTTCGCGCTCCGGGCGTTCGACCTCAAGGCCGTGGACTACCTGCTCAAGCCGCTGCGCAAGGAGCGCTTCGCGGAGGCCGTACGGCGCGTCGCGGAGCTGACCCGCGCCGGACAGGGCCCGGCCAGCGCGCTCGGCGACCACGTCCCCGTCGAACTCGGCGGGGTGACACGGTTCGTGCCCATCGCCGACATCACCGACGTCGAGGCGCAGGGCGACTACGCCCGCCTGCACACCCCGCAGGCCAGCCACCTGGTGCGGATCCCGCTGTCCACGCTGGAGGAGCAGTGGCGCCCCCGCGGGTTCGTGCGCATCCACCGCAGCCGTCTCGTGGCCCTCGGCCGCATCGAGGAGCTGCGTCTGGAGGGCGGCAACCTGACCGTCAGGATCGGCGACCGGATCCTCGCCGTGAGCCGCCGCAACGCCCGGGAGCTGCGCGATCTGCTGGCCCGGCACGCCCAGAAAGCGGTGCGTGCGACACGGTGACCGCGCGGGCGACGCCTGACTGTGGCGGACGTGTGCCGAACCTCGTCCGGCGTCTACCTCACCGCTGACGCGCTGCGTACACTCGCCGCAACGAAGGTGATCACCGCGGCGTCGGGGAGTGCGTCATGGGTGCGGAATCCGTCCCTCGCAGAGAGGTGGTCACCGGACGGCCCCGCACCGACCACGCCGCCCGCCGCCCACTGCCCCGCCCGGTGAGCGCACCCGAGCGCGGCCCCGCCGCCCCGGCCGACGACACCGTCGTCACCGCGTTGATGCGCCGTCAGATGAGAGCCGGTCTCAGGGCGACCGCAGTGCTGGCCGCCTCGCTGGGCCTGCTCCCCGTGCTGCTGCGGGTGCTGCCGCTCGCCGGTACCTGGCCGAGCGTCCCGTTCGCCGTCTGGCTCGTGCTGGGCGTGGCGCCCTATCCGGCCCTGCTGTGCGCGGGAGTCTGGTACGTGCGCCGTGCCGAGCGCAACGAGGGCGACGTGACCGCGCGTTGAACCAGACGTACGGAATCGCCGGTGTCTCGGCCGTGGTCCTCGCCACGGTGCTCGTCGGCGCGCTGGGCCTGCGCATCTCCCGGACCACCTCCGACTTCTACGTCGCCTCGCGCAGCGTCCCGCCGCGGCTCAACGCGTTTGCCGTCAGCGGCGAGTACCTCTCCGCCGCGTCCTTCCTCGGCGTCGCCGGACTCGTCCTCGCCCAGGGCGCCGACATGCTGTGGTTCCCCATCGGCTACACCGCCGGCTTCCTGGTCCTGCTGGCCTTCGTCGCCGCCCCGCTGCGCCGCTCCGGCGCCTACACCCTGCCGGACTTCGCCGAGGCACGCCTGGAGTCCCGGGCCGTCCGGCGGATCGCGAGCGTGCTCGTCGTCGGCGTGGGCTGGCTCTACCTGCTGCCCCAGCTGCGCGGCGCCGGACTGACCCTCCGGCTGCTCACCGGCGCGCCCGGCTGGTTCGGCGGGCTGGTCGTCGCCGGGGTGGTGACCGTGGCGGTGGCCGCCGGAGGCATGCGCAGCATCACCTTCGTCCAGGCGTTCCAGTACTGGCTGAAACTCACCGCCCTGCTGGTGCCCGCCGTGTTCCTGCTGCTCGCCTGGCGCGCGGACCACACCCCCGCCCCGGTCTGGGACGAACGGCCCGTCTTCCAGCGCTCCACCCAGGTGCGCACCGACAGCCCGCTCACCCTCGCCGTCCCCGAGCCGGTACGTGTCACCGTGACCGGAACCGTCGACGGACAGCCCCTGGACGGCGGGCCGCTCACCCTCGGCGCGGGCACCCACCGGATCGGGCCCGACACCACCCTCGGCTTCCCGCCCGGCGCCCGCGTGCCCCTGCCCGACCGGCGAGGCGGTCACGCGGCCCTGTCGAGCTGGGCCAACCCGCTGTCGGCCGACCGCGAACAGCACAGCCTGTACGCCACCTACGGGTTGATCCTCGCCACCTTCCTCGGCACCATGGGCCTCCCGCACGTCGTCGTGCGCTTCTACACCAACCCCGACGGCCGAGCCGCCCGCCGCACCACCGTCGCCGTACTCGGCCTGCTCGGCGCCTTCTACCTGCTGATCCCGCTCTACGGCGTGCTGGGCCGGCTCTACGCACCGGACCTGCTGTTGACCGGTGACACCGACGCCGCGGTCCTGGTCCTGCCGCAGCGGCTGATCGGCGGAGTCGGCGGCGACCTGCTCGGCGCCCTCGTCGCGGGCGGCGCCTGCGCGGCGTTCCTGTCCACCGTGTCCGGACTCACCATGTCCGTCGCCGGCGTGCTCGCCCAGGACGTGCTGCCGACCCTCGGCATCCGGCACTTCCGGCTGGCGACGCTGCCGGCGATCGCCGTGCCCACCGCAGCCAACACCTTCGTCAGCGACCTGCCCGTGGCCGACGCGGTCGGTCTCGCCTTCGCGGTGTCCGCGTCCTCGTTCTGCCCGCTCCTCGTCCTCGGCATCTGGTGGCGCGGCCTCACCCCGCCCGGCGCCGTCGCCGGACTGCTCCTCGGCGGCGGCTCGGCGCTCACCGCGGTGACGGTGACCATCGGCGGCGGGGCCCGCTCCGGCTGGCTGCACACCCTGCTGGCCTGGCCCGCCGTCTGGTCCGTACCGGTCGGATTCGCCGCGATGGTGCTGATCTCCCTGGCCACCCGCGACCGCGTACCCGCGAGCGCCGCCGCCACCATGGCCCGGCTCCATCTGCCCGAGACGCCGACCGGCCGGTCCGGCCTGCCCGACACCGGCCCGGAACCGGCCGTATGACCGCGCTCGGCACCGTCGTTCTGGCCCTCGCCGGGCTCGCGCTGTTCGCCCTCGGCGCCGTGCTCGGCCACGCCGGCGCCCGCCGGCAGCAGGAGAACCCGGCAGGTCCCGGCACCCCCGTCGAACGGGCCACCTTCCACACCCTGCACACGGCCTCGCTCGCCGCACCGCCGCTGCGCGCGGGCCTCACCCCCGACACCGCCCGCAAGGCGGCCCGGCGACTGCGCCCCCTGCTCGGCACGGTCGCCCTCGCCCTCACCGACGAGGAGTCCGTGCTCGCCTGGGACGGCGTCGGCGACCACCACCGCGACGAGGCCGAGGCGCGGCTCGCCCACGCGCTGCGCACCGGCCGCACCCAGACCTTCGCCCTGTCCTGCGGCAACGACACCTGCCCGGTCCGCTGGGGAGTCGTGGCACCGCTCGGCGTCGACGGCCGCGCCCCCGGCACCCTCGCCGTGTTCGGCGACGAGGAGTCCGCCGTCATGGTCCGGGCCGCCGCCGAGGTGGCCCGCTGGGTCTCCGTACAGCTCGAACTCGCCGAACTGGACCGGGCCCGCTCCGGGGTGATCGAGGCCGAGATCCGGGCCCTGCGCGCCCAGATCTCCCCGCACTTCATCTACAACTCCCTGGCGAGCATCGCCTCGTTCGTCCGCACCGACCCCGAGCGGGCCCGAGAACTCCTCCTGGAATTCGCCGACTTCACCCGCTACTCCTTCCGCCGCGGCGGCGACTTCACCACCCTGGCGGAGGAGCTGCGCTCCATCGAGCAGTACCTCGAACTCGCCCGCGCCCGCTTCGGAAGACGCCTGGAGGTCACCCTGCGCATCGCCCCCGAGGTGCTGCCGGTCACCCTGCCGTTCCTCTGTCTGCAACCCCTCGTCGAGAACGCGCTCAAACACGGTCTGGAGGAGTCCGTGGACCGCGGCCGCATCACGATCGTCGCGGAGGACGAGGGCACCGAGGCCCGGGTCGTCATCGAGGACAACGGCGTCGGCATGGACCCGCAGCGGCTGCGCGACCTCCTGCGCGGCCGGGGCGGGCCGTCCGCCGGGATCGGCCTGAGCAACGTGGACCTGCGGCTGCGCCAGGTGTACGGCGACGACCACGGCCTCGTCATCGAGACCGGCGTCGGCGCCGGCACGAAGATCACCGTACGCGTCCCGAAGTTCCGCCCGGGCATCGTCCCGTGACCCGAGAGGACCGAGCCATGGACCCGAACATCCCCGCCGGTGCCGTCGAAGGGGCCGTCGCCCTGCTGCGCGAACTCGGCGCCGAGGACCTCCCGCACCCGGGCGGCACGCTCCTGGCGCACCTGCGGCGCGTCCAGGCCCGGCTCACCGCGTGGGGGGCCCGCCCCGCGCTTCGGTTCGCCGGACTCTGCCACGCGTTCTACGGCACCGACGGCTTCCCCACCGGGCTGCTGCCCGTGGACCGCCGTGCCGACCTCGCGGCGGTGATCGGCGCCGAGGCCGAGGCGATCGTCCACCTGTACGCCTCCTGCGACCGCCCGGCCACCTACCCGCACCTCGACCGGCCCGACGGCCTCTTCCACGACCGCTTCACCGGCCGTTCCCACGTCCCGGAACCCAGGCTGCGGCGGGACTTCGCCGAACTGACGGCCGCGAACGAACTGGACCTCGCCCACCTCGACCCGGCCTTCCGCACCCAGTGGGGCCCCGAACTCCTCACCTTGTTCACCCGCCTCCAGAACCTGCTGAGCGCTGCGGCCTGGCTGGACTGCCGGACGGTGCTGACCGCATCCGCGCGGTGACCGGGGGCGGGGTGTCTGTGCCGGCCGTCCATGTGGGGTCTGCTCGTCGGCTGTGGTCGGGGTCGCACGCGACGGCTGCCGGTACCGGCGTGCCGACGGTGGGGGCCATAGGCAGTGGGCGAGGGCCGCGGGTATCCGCGTGCCGGCCGTGGGCGGTCTGCCCTCCGGCGGTGATCGGGGCGCGGGTGTCCGCGCCGGCCGTGGGTCGTCCACCGCTCACCGGCAGCGATCCGGGGCCGCGAGCGCCTGCGTGCGGGCTGTGCGCGGTCCGCTCCACGGCGGTGGTCGGGGCCACGAGTACCTGCGCCGTACCTGCGTGGTCCGCCCACCGGCCACGTCCCCGGCGCTGAGCGACCCGCCCGGTGTGCGGAACGCCGATCGCCCGCTCCGGTCGCGGTATCGCCGGCGGGCCGAGGGAACTCGGATGCCATGAGCGCACACGAGCGACAGCAGGTCTCGTCGCGGGCCGACCGGCAGGTGGTCGAGCGGCTCGTGCCCGTCTGGCTGCGGGAGACGGAACGCCATGACGCCGAGGCCGGCCGCATGGCCCGTGAGGGCTGGGAGAGCGGCGCCCTGCCGGCGGAGGCGGCGCGGGATCTGGCCCTGTGGGTGACCGCCCGGATCACGGACACCGGTTTCAACGAGGACGAGGGCCCGGACGTGGCGGGGCCCGCCCGCATCACCCCGGCGGACAAGGAGAGCGTCCACCGGTGGCTGTCCGATCAGGGGCACCGGATCTGACGTGGGCCGGCGCGCCGCCGAGCCCCGGTCTTGCCGGGTGCCGTGTGCCCGGCGCACGCTGTTCCTATGGTCGCTGACGGCGGTCCGACGCTCATCACGTCCGTGCAGCGGGCCCTGCGCCTGCTGGAGGCGGCGAGCGCGCACGAGAACGGCGCGCCGGCGAAGCAGCTGGCACGCGAGACGGGCCTGCCCCTGGCCACCGCCTACCACCTGCTGCGCACCCTCGTCCACGACGGTTACGTGCGCAAACTGGACGACGGCTGCTTCGTCCTCGGCGACAAACTGAAGTCACTGCACTCGTCCGGCCGGGCACAGACGCTGCTCAGCCGCATCCGCCCGACCCTCGCCGCCCTCAGGGACGAGCTGACCACCGCCACCTACCTCACCTTCTACGAGGACGGCGAGATCAGGGTCGCCGAGATCGTCGACGGCCCCCGGACCCCGAGGGTGGACCTCTGGGTGGGCTTCGAGGACGCCGGCCACGCCACCGCACTCGGCAAGTCCGTGCTGCGCGAGATGGACGACGACTCCCGCCGGGACTATCTCTCCCGGCACCACCTCGCCGATCTCACGCCACGGACCATCACCAGTACCCCGGAACTGCTCCGAAGGCTCGACGACGCCCCGCTGGCACCGGCCGTCACGGACCTCGAGGAGTACACGCTCGGCACGGTGTGCGTCGCCGTGCCCGTCTACTGCGGGGACGTCATCGGCTCCCTCGGCGTCTCCCTGCCGGTCGAGCGGCACGCCCGGCTCCCGGAGATCCGGGCACGCCTGATCCCGACCGCGAGCCGCGTGACCAGAAGCCTGTCGCTCACTATCTGAAATTCCGCTCCTTGTGGCTGCCGGGCCCGCCCCCTTTTCCTGGATGAAACGGGCATTCAGGGAAGGTGCCCCCTACAGCTGAGGACTGCGGACGAGACATGAGCCACGCCCGAGACCATGGCGGCGACCACCGGCCGACGCGGCTGTCGCGCGCCCGTGTGACCGCTCTCCGGGGCTCGGCCCACCGGCGTGCCGCAGGTCAGCTGGCCGCCGGCATACCGGTGCTGGTCCTCGCCCTCGTCGTACTCATCGACGTCGCCGGAGGCGCGGGAATGATCTGGCTGCCGCTGCTGGCCGCCGGACCCGCGCTCGCCGCCACCACCAACGGACCGCGCGGAGTGTGCTGCGTGGGCCTCCTGGCCGCGCTGCTGGCCGCTGTGCTGGGTGCCAGGGAGGAGGTCCCCGCCTCCGAGTTGACGGCCGTCCTGTCCGCCCTGCTGGCCGTCACCGCGGCCAGCGGCCTGGCCAGCGCGCTGCGCGGCCGTCGTGAACGGGTCCTCGCGGCCGTCCGCTCGGTCGCGGAGGCCGCACAGCACGCGCTGCTCCACCCCGTCCCGGAGACCGTCGGTCCCTTCCAGGTGGCCGTTCGCTACAGCGCCGCCGCGGCGGAGGCCCGTATCGGCGGGGACCTGTACGCCCTGGTGTCCACACCGCACGGGGTCAGGCTGATCGTCGGTGACGTGCGCGGAAAGGGGCTCCCGGCCGTCGGGACTGCCGCCCTGGTGCTCGGCGTCTTCCGCGAGGCCGCCCACGACGAGCCCGACCTCCTGGCCGTCGTCGACCGCATCGAACGGAGCCTCGCACGCAATCTCGGCCCCGACGACTTCGTCACCGCCGTGGTCGCGGGATACCCGGGGGCCGGACATCTGGAAGTGGTGAACTGCGGACACGCGCCCCCGCTGCTGATATCCGCGTCCGGAGGCGTCGAGGCGCTGGAGTCCGCCCATCCCGCCCCGCCCCTCGGCCTGCGCGCCTTCTCGGGCCAGACCCCCTGCCTCCAGGTCATGCCCTTCACCGAGGGAGATCAACTGCTGCTCTACACCGACGGGGTCACCGAGGCCCGCGATCACGCCCGCGAGTTCTACCCGCTCGCCGAAGGGGTGGCCCGCCACGTCTGCGCCGAGCCTGCGCGCACGCTCGGCGCGCTCCATGACGAACTGCTGGCGCATGTGGGCGGCCGCCTGCACGACGACGCCGCACTGCTTCTGCTCCGCAGGCGCGTGACGGACGGACCGGCCGTGTCCGGGCCGACGGCACCCGGTACGGCCGCCTCGACCCCGATCGCCGACGCGGCCTGACCGGCCGGGCGACGGCGACTGCTGTCAGGCCTGTCAGGCCGCGACCAGATCGGCCCACCGCGTGAACCCACCCGGATGGACCCGTAGGCCGTGACGCGTTGCCAGGGCGTGCACGATCTCCTCGCCCCGGCCGTGCTCGTCCGGGTCGAAACCCACCCGCGACTGCCTCGGAAGCACGGGCCCCGCGTCGGAGACCTCCACGTGCAGGGTGCCGAACCCGTCGCCCCGGTCCCACGACAGCCGCAGCATGGCCGGGGGCAGGGCGTGCACGACCGCGTTGGTGAGCAGTTCCGACACCACGAGCAGGGAGTCCTCGACGATCTCCGGGGCCACGTCCCACTCGGCGAGGACCGCCCCCACGTTCCGGCGTACGGCCGAGACGGCGCCGGGCACGGGCGGCATGAGCCACACGTGTTCGCAAGCCTCGGGAAGCAGCGTATCGAGCTGTGCCGCCATGATCTCTCCTCCGGTGTGCGCGTCGGCCGGGCACTCGTGCCGCAGCGTGTGTGCCGGGCCTCGATGCACGTTATGAAGACAAACCGGGCGGGTCAATGAACGTGGGTCGGCATTACCGAACGCCCCGGCCCCGTCCCCGGCCGGACCGGCGCCGACCTGCCCGCGGAGCGAATCGTCCGCGGCGGTAATACGCTCGCTTCATGGCCGGCCCAGTCCAGTCGATCGAACGGGCGGCGGCGATCCTCCGGCTGCTCGCCGGCGGGCCCCGCCGACTCGGGCTCGGCGAGGTCGCCGCCTCGCTCGGACTGGCGAAGGGCACGGCCCACGGCATTCTGCGCACCCTGCAGCACGTGGACTTCGTGGAACAGGACGCGGCGACCGGAAAGTACCAGCTCGGGGCCGCCCTGCTGCACCTCGGCACGAGTTACCTGGACGTCAACGAGCTGCGGTCGCGCTCCCTGAACTGGGCCGACGCCCTGGCCGCCCGCAGTGGGGAGGCGGTGCGCCTGGGCACGCCCCTGGAGGACAGGGTGCTCGTCGTCCACCACGTGTTCAGGCCGGACGACACGCTCCAGACCCTGGACGTCGGCTCGCTGCTGCCCCTGCACGCCTCCTCGCTCGGCAAGGTGCTGCTGGCCTACGGGACCGCGTCCCTGGAGTCGGCCCAGGAAGCGGGGCTGGAGGCGTACACCCGGCACACCCTGGTCGTACCCGAGCAGCTCAGCCGGGCGCTCGCCGAGGTCCGGGAGCTCGGCTGGGCCGCCGAGATCCAGGAAATGAGCATGGGCGAGGCCGGGCTCGCGGCGGCGATCCGGGGACACGGCGGCCTCGTCGTCGGCGCCATCGGGCTGTCGGGTCCCGTCGAGCGGATCTGTGACAGCCAGGGTCACCCCCGCCCGAGTCTGATCACCCTGCTGCGCGAGGCCGCGCGGGCCATCTCCAGAGACCTGGGCGCCACTCGCTGGTAGGCCCGCCGCACCCCGACCCGTCGGAAGGCAGACCCGATCATGGCTGAACGGTACGTAATGTCCATCGATCAGGGCACCAATTCCACCCGATGCATTCTGTTCGACCACCGGGGGCGTCTGGTGTCGGTCGCGCAGCGGGAGCACCAGCAGCACTTTCCCAGGCCCGGCTGGGTCGAGCACGACGCCGTCGAGATCTGGCACAACCTGCAACGCGTCGTACCGGAGTCCCTGTCCGCCGCCGGTGTCGACCCGGGCCAGGTCTCCGCCATCGGCGTGGCCAACCAGCGGGAGACGACGGTGCTCTGGGACCGGCGGACGGGCACCCCGTTGGGCCGGGCGATCGTCTGGCAGGACACCCGCACGGCGCCGCTCGTCGAGGAGCTCGGACAGCGGCCCGGAGAGGAGTTCTTCCTGGAGCGGTGCGGCCTGCCGCCCTCGACCTACTTCTCGGCCCTGCGGATCCGCTGGCTGTTCGACAACGTCAAGGATCTGGAGCAGCGCGCACGGGACGGTGAGGTGCTGTTCGGCACGATGGAGAGCTGGCTGGTCTGGAACCTCACCGGAGGCAGCGACGGCGGTCTGCACATCACCGACGCCACCAACGCCAGTCGCACGATGCTGATGAACATCCGCTCGCTCACCTGGGACGAGGAACTGCTGACGTTCTTCGGCGTGCCCCGCTCGATGCTGCCCGAGATCAGGCCCTCCGCCGAGACGTACGGCGATGCCCGTGCGCTCCTGCCCGACGTCGGCATCACGGCCGCCCTCGGCGACCAGCAGGCCGCCCTCTTCGGCCAGACCTGCTTCTCCCCGGGTGAGGCGAAGTGCACGTACGGCACCGGCAGCTTCCTGCTGCTCAACACCGGCACCGAGCTGGTGCGCTCCCGGCACGGACTCCTCACCACCGTCGCCTACAAGATCGGGGACCAGAAACCGGTCTACGCCCTGGAGGGCTCCATCGCCGTCACCGGCGCCCTCGTCCAGTGGTTCCGTGACCGGCTGGGACTGATCAACAGCGCCCCGGAGATCGAGACCCTCGCGCGGACGGTCGAGGACAACGGCGGCTGCTACATCGTGCCCGCCTTCTCGGGTCTGTTCGCCCCCCGCTGGCGCAGCGACGCCCGCGGCGTCATCGTCGGCCTCACCTCGTACATCACCAAGGGTCACCTGGCGCGAGCCGTCCTGGAGGCCACCGGCTGGCAGACCCGCGAGGTCGTCGACGCCATGAACGCCGACTCCTCCGTCGCCCTCAAGGAACTCAAGGTGGACGGCGGCATGACGGCGGACAACCTGCTCATGCAGTTCGTGGCCGACGTACTCGCCGTGCCCGTGGTGCGCCCCATGGTCGCCGAGACGGTCTCCCTCGGCGCCGCCTACGCGGCCGGCCTCGCCGCGGGCTACTGGTCCGACCTGGAGGTCCTGCGCCGCAACTGGCACCGGGCCGCCCAGTGGCTGCCCGACATGGACGCCGAGCACCGGGAGGCGGAGTACGACAACTGGCAGCGGGCCGTGGAGCGATCGCTGGGGTGGGTCAGGCCTCCGAGGGCCGGACAGGCCGATGCCTGACGACTGGTCAACCGCACCTGCCTGCAAGGTGCCCGTCGACTGGTCGGGTTGCGAGGGAATCGGGGCAGAGTAGCCTGGACTTGATCGGATTTGATCGATACCGCCTGATTCCGGAGGTAGGCGATGTTTCTCCGATTTCTGCGGCGCCGCATGCCGCTCGGACTCGTCGTTCTCGGCAACGGCCGCCTGATCCGGGGCTTCAGCGGCGGCCACTACGACGGGCACGGATACCAGTCCTGACACCGTTCACCGTTCTCGGCGGAACCCTGGAGGATACGCGGTGGCAGAGGACACCGATGCCCTGGCAGCCATGACGCGGATCCTGTCACCGCACTGCCGTGTCACCAGAACGTCCGGGGGAGCGCTGATCGCGGACTGGAGACGGACGCGATTCCTCGGAATGACGACGGCGGACCTCAGGAAGTTCGCCGACGAAAGCTCCGAGGAACGAGCGGAACTCGTCACCGGACTCGTCCGCGCCGGATGCGCGCCGACCCGCGAACGGGCCTGTTCGGACACCGAGATCGGGCTCTGGCTGCGCGCGGTGCACCTGCTGATCCGGACCCTCGGATTCGGGCGCGTGCTGCGGCTCCTGTCCCTGGTGGCCCCGGAGTACGCCCGTGCGGACATCCCCACCGCGGACGACGTCGCCCGCCTGAAAAGAGCGGTGCAAGCACCTAGCCGCACCAGCTGGCTCGTCAACGACGACTGCAAGACCGAGGCCGTGACGGCGTTCGTCCTGCTGCGGCGGCGCGGCCTGAAGGCCGTACTCCATGTCGGTGTGCGCGAGCACCCGTTCGCCCTGCACGCCTGGACCTCGTCGGGCGGCCTGTGCATCCCCGACGCCGAGCCGCGCGGGCACGCCTTCGCACCGGTGCTCTCGATCGGCTGCGGAGGACCGTGACATGGAAGCACTCCGCCTCGAATGGGCCGGGGGAGCACCGAAACTCCGGGCGGACGAGGCCATGGTGCGCCAGGGGCTCGTGACGACGGTCTCCTCCCGAGCGGGCGCCGCGGCGGTCGTCGGCTGGGTCGGCTCGGCCCGCGACCGGACGGCGGGCGCGCGCAACCTCCTCGAGGAATTCGGCCGACCGGGAACCGCACCGCGGCTGCCTGCCGGCGAGTTCGCGGCGGTGCTGGTGTGCGGCGACCGCATCCTGCTGATGCGGGACGAGCATGCGCGCATCCCCCTGTTCTTCAGGGAGACCGAGGGCCGGGTGAGCGGGGTGAGCACCTCGGCGCGCAGCCTGGGCAACGGCGTGACGGAACTCGAACCTCGCTACCTCTGCCGCTACTTGACCGGCAACCTGGCCCAACCCCATACGGAGCTCACCCCGTTCACCGGGGTGCACCGCGTACTCGGCGGCGAAGTGGTGGAGCTCTCGATCACCGGGCGACTGCGCGGCAGGGCGCTGCGACGCGCCGACGAGACACAGCCCCCGCCGCCACCGCCGACATCCGGATCCCGCCTCGACGAGGCGGCGAAGGACCTGCGCCTCGCACTGGAGAACGCCGTCGGGCGCCGCATGGGCCGAGTGACGGCATGCCACGTCTCCGGCGGCACCGACTCCACCAGCATCGCGCTGCTCGCGGCACGCCTGCCGGCCGACGGGGACCTCGTCCTGCTGGCAGGGCGCTTCACCGACGGAGAACTGTCCGCGGAACAGCCGTACCTCGAAGAGGCGATGGCGGCGATCCGCCGGTACGCACCGTCGGCCCGCCCGGTGATGGTCGACGCCGACGACGTGGCCGACTTCGACGACTTCCGGCACCACGCGGGAGACACGGACGAACCCCACGCGCACGCCTTCCGCGCCCCCTTCTGGGCCAGGCTGCACACCGCCGCGGCGGAATGGGGCTGTGACACCCTCCTGACCGGCTGCGGAGCCGATCCCGTCGCGGACGCCAACCCGTTCCACCTGCACAGGCTGGCCCGCACGGGCCGGCTCCGGCAGATGACGCACGAGGCACGCGCCTGGGCGGCGGGCACCGAGCGGGGCCTGTGGGACATCGTGCAGGCCTATGTCGTACAGCCGACCGTTCCCCTGGCAGCCGAACGGATCACGGCACTCGCCCGCACCGGGACGGTACTCGGCGGCCTCGGCAACTTCGGCCGCCCCCGATGGCTGCGGCCCAGCTTCGCGCGGGCTCACGGCTACCGCGAGGCAAGCATCGCGGCGAGCCGCCTCATGTTCGGCCACAGGCCGGAACAGTCGCTCTACGAAGCGGCCAACTACATCGCCGCTCCGGACCCCTTGTCCTGGCACCGCGCGCGACGGGACGGATTCTTCCTCTCACACCCCTTCCTGGACCCCGATGTCATGACGGCGATGCGTCGCCTCCCCGCGGAAGCCACGTTCCGTCCGGGACGCCCGAAGGCGGTTCTCCGCGAGGCCATGGCAGACCTGCTCCCGCCCGGGATCAGGGCCCGAACGGACAAGGTCCCCTTCAACGCGCTGTACGCCCGCGGACTGCGCACGCACGGCGACGAACTCATGGACCTGTGCCGCTCCGCCCGGCATCCGCTGGTGGAGGAGATGTTCGACATCGACACACTGTGCCGGGCACTGAGGGAGGCTCAGCTGGGCATGGGGGATTCGTACGCCTGGGATCGTATGAACGGCTCGCTGGCGTTGGTGGTGTGGTTGGAGGGGTTGGTCAACGCCGGTTCTTGATGTCCCACAGGGTTTGTTCGATCGGGCCTGATCCGGCATCGACGATGCCGTACCGGCCCACGACTCTCCGTGGATTGGTCTGGCGGTCTTCCTCTCCCGCGCGCGCGACGGTGTACGTCACGTCTGCGCCATGCGTGCCGAACCGCCAATAGACGCTCAAGTAGCGGGGGTCCCGCGTGTGTTCGTCGAGCGCGTTGTTTTCGTGCACCCTCCCTCGGTAGATGACGGAGTCGATGTCTTTTTCCTTCGCCCAATGGGGAACCTTGCCGCCATGCCATGAGTAGGTGAGACTTTCGAAGTGATCCAGACCGAGACGGTCCTTACGGCCGAAGCTCGCGGTGGCATAGAAGGCCAGATGGTCGTACGACGTCTTGACGGGAAGTTGTACAACGGTCCGAGTGACAAGGCTGTCGCTTGCCTCGATCCAGTCTCCGGGATCCATCCACGGCTGTGCCATCACCAGTTCGCCGGGCTCGCGTACCTCCCTGCGCGTCAGCGGGCTTCTCTCCCGGAATTCACGCCGTTGCTGGGCGTCTGCGCGCCACTGCAGGCGGAGGCGGTCCTTCGTGGTCAGCGGCACCCGCTCGCCCATGGCGTGGAATTCGGCGCCGACCACGTAGAAGCCCATCTCACTGTGGTTCTCGAGTCTGATGTCGACCGGCACGGCAAACTTCTTGCGGTCTTGACTCAGCATGGCCTGTCCCACGCTCAACGTGATGAGAGGTCTGCCTCCGCGTTGATACGGCTGGTAGAGGTGCTGATAGCCGAAATTGGTCACCGCGAGGACCGAGGAGACGACCACTGCCGCGGCCACGCGCTTCGGAGCGGGGATGTCGACCCTTGTCCGCCACACCAGGAAGGCGGCCAACGCGGAGGCCCCCGTGAGCAGGCCCCACAGAACCTGGTAGGGCGTGGAGTCGCCGTCCTTGAACACCTCCAGGGTGAGCATGGCGTTGGTCACAAATGCTGCGACTGTGCCGATCAGCGCAACCAGGCCGGAGTGCGGGAAGCAGCCCCGGAATGCGTAGTCCAGAACTGCGAGGGCGCCCACGAAGGTGATGACCGAGGCGACGAACATGACGGCACCGGTAATGCGACCGGGGAAGTCCAGGGCGTGCATCAGGTCTTCGAGGCCGAACCAGGCCAGGTATGCCGTCGTCACCAGGAGGACCAGCACGATGAATGCCACGATCGCCCACGGCCGCACCGTCGCCCAGAGCCGCGAGACGGCCCATGGTCCGGGGGAAAGCTTCACATGATCACCTCCTGAGGCGGGTTCGAGCACCATCGTTCGGGGTGATCCAGCGCATGACCATTCGAACACTCCCGCCAGTGGCATATGCCACCCGAATGCCGGGTAATGGGAGGCGGTCACTTAGTGCTTATGCATCGAATGCTTGTGCACCGATTGCGTGACCGGTGTGAAGAGCGCAGCATGAGGACAGCAACGGGCACAGCGTTCCAGGAGGGCCCGATGCAAGTTCCGGCTGCATTCCAGTACGAGAGGGCCACCAGCGTCGAGCAGGCGATCGAGCTGCTCACCCGGTACGGCCCCGAGGCCCGGGTGGTGGCGGGCGGACACAGCCTGCTGCCGATGATGAAGCTGCGGCTGGCTCAGCCCGAAGCCCTGATCGACATCAACGGCCTCGGCGAGCTGGCGCTGATCCGGGTGGACGGCCATGACCTGGCCGTCGGCGCGATGGTCCGGCACGCGGAGCTGCTCGCCTCGCCGGTGGTCGGTGAGCACTTCCCCGTCCTGCGGGACGCGGAACGGGTCATCGCCGATCCGCTCGTCCGCAACCGCGGCACCGTGGGTGGCTCGCTGTGTCAGGCGGATCCCTCGGAGGACCTGTCCGCGGCGTTCTCGGCACTGCGGGCGACCCTCGTCGCCCAGGGTGCGGGCGGCAGGCGCACGATCCCCATCAGGGAGTTCTTCCTCGGGCCGTACGAGACCGCGCTGAACGAGGCGGAGCTCCTGGTGGAGATCCGTGTGCCCATCCGTTCGCACGCCAGCGCCTACCGCAAGGTCGAGCGCAGGGTCGGCGACTATGCGGTCGTCGCCGCGGGGGCGGTGCTGGAGATCTCCAACGAGGTCATCACCGAGGCAGGGATCGGGCTGACCGCTGTGGGTGCCCCACGGTTCGTGGCCGAGCAGGCGGAGGACTTCCTGCGCGGTGGACGGCCGGACGACGAGGCCTTCGCCGAGGCGGGCCGGATCGCCGCGCAGGAGTGCAGGCCGGCGGCCGACCAGCGCGGCCCGGTCGACTACAAGCGGCATCTGGCCGGGGAGCTCACCACCCGGGCGCTGCGCGCCGCCGCCGCACGCGCCCAGGGGCAGGAGGCGTGACATGCGGATCACCGTGACCGTGAACGGCGAGCAGCACACGAGGGACGTGGAGCCCAGGCTGCTGCTCGTGCACTTCCTGCGCGACGAACTCGGGCTCACCGGCACCCACTGGGGCTGCGACACCTCCAACTGCGGGGTGTGCACCGTCTGGCTGGACGGGACGCCGGTCAAGTCCTGCACCGTACTCGCGGTGATGGCCGACGGCCATGAGGTGCGGACCGTCGAGGGTCTGGCGCACGGGGCCGAACTCGACCCGGTGCAGAAGGGGTTCATCGCCTGCCACGGCCTGCAGTGCGGCTTCTGCACGCCCGGGATGATGATGACAGCCCGCTGGCTGCTGGACCACGACGCGGATCCGTCCGAGGAGGACATCCGCGAGGCCATCTCCGGACAGGCGTGCCGTTGCACCGGTTACGAGAACATCGTGCGCTCCATCCGCTGGGCCGCCGAGCACGGCGGCGGGCAGGGGACCGCCGACGCGGGCACCGAGCCGGCGCCCGGCCGCGAGGAGGTGCGGGCATGACGACCACCGAGGAACGGCCGGTCGGTTTCGGTCGGATGACCCGCAAGGAGGACGCGCGGTTCGTCCGCGGCCACGGAACCTACGTCGACGACGTGACGCTGCCCGGGATGCTGCACGGCGCGATCCTGCGCAGCCCGCTGGCGCACGCCCGGATCGTGTCCGTCGACACCAGCGCCGCAGAGGCGCACCCGAAGGTCAGGGCCGTGATCACGGGGGAGACCCTGGCCGGTCTCGGACTGGCCTGGATGCCCACGCTCTCGTACGACTCGCAGGCGGTGCTGGCCACCGACAAGGTGCGCTTCCAGGGCCAGGAGGTCGCGTTCGTCGTCGCCGAGGACCGCTACGCCGCCCGGGACGCCCTCGAACTGATCGACGTGGCGTACGAACCGCTCCCGGCGGTCGTCGACGCCCGCCGGGCGCTCGACCCGGACGCGCCGGTGATCCGCGACGACAAGGAAGGGCAGACCGACAATCACATCTTCGACTGGTCGGCGGGTGACAAGGAGCGAACCGACGAGGTCTTCGCGGCCGCCGACGTCGTGGTGGAGCAGGACATGCTCTATCCGCGGGTGCACCCGGCCCCGCTGGAGACCTGCGGCACCGTGGCGGACATGGACGCCATCACCGGGAAGCTGACGGTGTGGTCCACCACCCAGGCCCCGCACGCCCACCGCACGATCTACGCGATGGTGGCCGGCATCCCCGAGCACAAGATCCGGATCATCGCCCCGGACATCGGGGGAGGCTTCGGCAACAAGGTCGGCATCTACCCCGGTTACGTGTGCGCGGTCGTCGGCTCGATCGTCACCGGCAAGCCGGTGAAGTGGATGGAGGACCGCTCGGAGAACCTGATGAGCACCTCCTTCGCCCGCGACTACCACATGCACGGCGAGATCGCGGCGACGAAGGACGGGAAGATCCTGGGCCTGCGCGTCCATGTGATCGCCGATCACGGCGCGTTCAACGCCACCGCCCAGCCGACGCAGTTCCCTGCCGGCTTCTTCGGCGTCTTCACCGGCTCGTACGAACTGGCCGCCGCCCACTGCACCGTGACCGGCGTCTACACCGACAAGGCCCCCGGCGGCGTCGCCTACGCCTGCTCGTTCCGCGTCACCGAGGCCGTGTACCTGGTCGAGCGGATGGTCGACGTGCTCGCCGACAGGCTCGGTACGGACCCGGCCGAGCTGCGGATGCGCAACCTGCTGCGGCCCGGGCAGTTCCCGTACCGGACGCAGACGGGGTGGGAGTACGACTCCGGCGACTACCCGCGCGCCCTGCGGCTGGCGATGGACATCGCGCACTACGAGGACCTGCGCCGGGAGCAGGCCGAAAAGCGCGAGCGCGGCGAGCTGATGGGCATCGGGGTCAGCTTCTTCACCGAGGCCGTCGGCGCGGGCCCGCGCAAGCACATGGACATCCTCGGACTCGGCATGGCCGACGGTGCCGAACTGCGGGTCCACCCGACCGGCAAGGCCGTCCTGCGAATCTCCGTACAGAGCCAGGGGCAGGGCCACGAGACGACGTTCGCGCAGATCGTCGCCGAGGAACTGGGCATCCCGCCCGAGGACGTCGAGGTGGTGCACGGCGACACCGACCAGACCCCGTTCGGGCTCGGCACCTACGGCTCCCGCTCGACACCGGTGTCCGGAGCCGCGGCCGCGATGGTCGCCCGCAAGGTCCGCGAACGCGCGAAGATCGTCGCCTCCGCGATGCTCGAAGTGAGCCCGGACGACCTGGAGTGGGAGAAGGGCCGCTGGTTCGTCACGGGCGACCCCGACCAGGGACGGTCCATGGCCGAGATCGCCCTCGCCGCACACTCCAACCTGGAACTGCCCGAGGGCGTCGAGGGCCACCTGGACGCGAGCTGCGTCTACAACCCGCCGAACCTCACCTTCCCGTTCGGCGCGTACATCTGCGTCGCCGACGTGGACGCGGACACCGGTCAGGTGAAGGTCCGCCGGTTCGTCGCCGTCGACGACTGCGGCAACCGGATCAACCCCACGATCGTCGAGGGCCAGGTGCACGGCGGACTCGCCGACGGCCTCGGCATGGCGCTCATGCAGGTGATCGCCTTCGACGAGGACGGCAACTGCCTCGGCGGGTCGTTCATGGACTATCTCCTGCCCACCTCGGTCGAGTGCCCCTCGTGGGAGCTCGGCGAGACCGTCACCCCCTCCCCGCACCACCCCATCGGCGCCAAGGGCGTCGGCGAGTCCGCCACGGTGGGCTCGCCCGCCGCTGTGGTCAACGCCGTGGTCGACGCGCTGAAGCCGCTCGGCGTACGCCATGTCGACATGCCGCTGACGCCCGCCGTGGTGTGGCGGGCCGCCCAGGGCCGGCCGCTGCGCACCGACATGGCGATCACCTGAGGCTGCCGCCATGACGAACACCGAACTGCTGACCCGCGCGGACGCGCTCCGGCACGGCCGAACCCCGTTCGTGCTGGCCACCGTCGTGCACGCGGAACGGCCCACGAGCGCCAAGCCCGGGGACAGCGCGCTGGTGCTGCCCGACGGCACCGTCGAGGGCTTCGTGGGCGGCACCTGCGCCGAGACGACCGTGCAGCTGCAGGGCCTGCGCGTGCTGGCGACCGGCGAGTCGCTGCTGCTGAGGATCACGCCAGGCGTGGATGCCGGCACCGGGGGCGTGCCGGAGCCCGTCGAAGGCCTGGTCACGGTGGCCAACCCCTGCCTGTCCGGCGGGACGCTCGACATCTTCCTGGAGGCCAACCTCCCCCCGGCGCTGGCGTACGTCTACGGACACGCCCCCATCGCCCGCGCCCTGCTCGACGTGGGGCGCGCGCTCGGCCTCGACGCCCGGCCGGCCTCGCCCGGGGAGCCGCTGCCGCCCGATCTGGACGTCGTCGTCATCGCCACCCACGGCCGCGACGAGGAGACCGTGCTGATCGAGGCCGCGCGTGCCGGGGTCCCGTACATCGGGCTGGTGGCCAGTCCGAAGCGCGGCGCCGCGGTGCTCGCCGGCCTGGACATCGCCGAGGAACAACGCGCACGCGTCCACACCCCGGCCGGTCTGGACATCGGCGCCCGGACCCCGGGGGAGATCGCGCTGTCGGTGTACGCCGAGATCACCGCCCTGCGCCCGAAAGCGGCCCGGGCCGTGCGCCCCGAAACCGGCCCCGCCGCACCGCGGGCCGTGGCCGAGGGCGTGGACCCCGTGTGCGGCATGACCGTGGCGATCACGCCCGACACCCTCTCCCTGGACCGGGACGGCGGCCGGGTGTACTTCTGCGGGCCGGGGTGCCGGCACGCCTTCGCCGACGACCCCTCCCGTTACGCGCATGCCTGACCTCGACTCCCTCGTACCCGATGTCCCCGCCCTGCGCTCGCGTCTCGACACGGTCGGCTACCTGGCCGACGACGCCCTGGCCACGGCACTGCTGCTTGCCGTGCGCATGCGGCAGCCGATCCTGCTGGAGGGCGAGCCCGGCGTCGGCAAGACCGAGGCGGCCCGCGCCCTCGCCGCCGTGCTCGACACCCCGCTGATCCGGCTGCAGTGCTACGAGGGACTGTCCTCGGCCGAGGCCCTCTACGAGTGGAACTACCCACGGCAGCTGCTGGCGATCCGGCTGGCCGAGTCCCGCGGGGAACCCCTGCGGGACGCCGACCTGTTCACCGAGGACTACCTGCTGCCACGGCCGCTGCTCGCCGCGATCTGCCACCCGGGACCGCGGCCGGCGGTGCTGCTCATCGACGAGGTGGACCGCGCCGACGACGAGTTCGAGGCGTTCCTGCTGGAACTGCTCGCCGACGCGGCGGTCACCATCCCCGAACTCGGCACCCGGACGGCCCTGGTGCCGCCGGTGGCCGTGCTGACCTCCAACCGCACCCGGGATCTGCACGACGCGCTCAAACGCCGCTGCCTCTACCACTGGATCGACTACCCGGACACCGCACGCGTCGCCGCGATCATCCGCAGACGGGTCCCGGACTCGGCCGAGTGGCTGGCCGCGCGCGTGGCACACGGGGTGGCGCGGCTGCGCGCCCGGCAGGAGCTCACCAAGCCGCCCGGCATCGCCGAGGCGATCGACTGGGCGGGCGCGCTGCGCGCGCTGGGGCTCTCCGTTCTCGACGCCGACGCCGCCGACCGCACGCTGGGGGCGGTGCTGAAGTACGCCGAGGACCTGGAGGCCGTACGCCGGTCCGGAGTGGCGGAGCTGGTCGACGCGGAGCCGGTCTCCGATGCCTGACCTGCCGGAACTGGCCGCCTCGTTCACCGCGGCCCTGCACGACGCGGGCGTCGTGGTGGGCCCCGACCGCACCCGTGGCTTCGCCCGGGCGCTCACCCTGCTGGCACCGTCGACGACGCGCGAGCTGCGGCACTGCGCGCTCGCCACCCTGGTGTCCGACCCCGAGCAGATCGAGCCGTTCGACGAGGTCTTCCGCGAGGTCTTCGGCGGCCCCGCAGACCGTGAAGCACAGCGCGGACAACCCGGCGACCCGGCCCGGTCCCTCCCCAACACCGTGCCCGGCCGCGTCTCCGACACCCGGATCGCCACCGCCGACGGACGACGTCAGGAGGCCGACGCACCCTCGCAGGAGGCTCCCGTACCTCTCGCCGCCAGTCCGCTCGACCGCCTCGCGGGACGCGACTTCGCGGACCTGTCCGCCGAGGAACTGGCGCTCCTCTCCGAGGTGATGCGCACCCTCGTCCTGCGCACCCCGACCCGGCCGTCCCGCCGGCGCCGCACCGCGCACCACGGCGCGCGCATCGACGTGCGCCGCACCCTCGCCGCCGCCCGGCGCACCGGCGGATACCCGCTGCGGCTGCACCGTTTCGTGCCCCGCGCCCGCCCCCGCGACCTCATCGTGCTCTGCGACATCTCCGGATCGATGGAGCCCTACGCCCGCGCGATGCTGCAACTGCTCTACTGCGCCGCCCGCGCCACTCACGCCGAGGTCTTCACGTTCGCCACCCGGCTCACCCGCCTCACGCCCGTCCTGCGCCGGTCCGGCCCGGACGACGCCCTGGCACGGGCCGGACGGGCGGCCCCGGACTGGTCCGGGGGGACCCGGATCGCGGAGTGCCTGGCGGAGTTCAACGAGCGGTTCGGCCGGCGCGGCATGGCGCACGGCGCCGTGGTCGCCGTCATCTCCGACGGCTGGGACACCGGCGCCCCCGCCGACCTCGCCACCCACATGGCACGGCTGTCCCGGGTTGCCCACCGCGTCGTATGGGCCAACCCGCGCACGGCGAGCCCCCGTTACCGCCCGCTCGTGTCCGGCATGGCAGCCGCCCTGCCCTACTGCGACGCCGTCGTCAGCGCCCACAACCTCGCGGCCCTGAACGACTTCACCGCCGCGCTGTCCGCGCCGGAGCGGCGCCGCCGCTGACGCTGCCCGTCGCCTGCGCGGCCATCGAAGGCAGCCCGCCGTGGCACGGGGTCGTTCTCCGGGACGGCGCTTGCGCCGAGCCCACTCGCTGCGCGGACCCGTACCCGGTGTCTCCTGGTTCAGCCGCGCAGGGCGGACGCGAAGAGGGCGGGCAGCAGGCCGGGGTTCGGAGCGGTGGTGAAGCGGGTGACGCGTTCGAGGGTGCCGCGGCCGGTGCGGTTGGTGACGAAGTACGGCGGCTTGGTCCAGGAGTCCGATGCGTTCGGCGAGCGGCGAGTTCGCCCAGGACGGGGCGTTGCGACGCAGCTCCCTCAGGGCGCGGTCGAGGACGGGCGTGGCGAGGGCGGGGCTGTTCACGTCACTTCTTCGTGGGGCGAACAAGCTGAGTGGGACCGGGGTTTGCCGGCGTCGCCGGGCGGAATGCCACGACCGCGGCAGGGGCGGTCAAGGAGCCGGTGGCCGTGCCGCCGGGTGCGGGCGGCACGGCCGTCAGGAGCAGCCGTCGGATCGCACGCAGGCCGATCGGCCGGGCTCTCAGGACAGCGGGACGCCGGCGATCGCGATGCGCTCCATCACACGTCGCCGGGGGTAGTAGTCGTTGACGGCGTAGTGCTGGACGGCGATGTTGTCCCAGACGGCGATCGAGTCCGGCTGCCAGCGGAAGCGCACCTGGAGCTCGGGGACGCGCGCCTGCAGGCCCAGCTCGTGGAGCAGTTCCCGGCTCTCGTCCTCGGGCAGTCCGACGATGCGGGTGGTGAACGGCTCGTTGACGTAGAGGGTCTTGCGTCCGGTGTGCGGGTGCCGCACGACCACCGGGTGCTCGACCCGGGGCAGGGACCGGCGCAGCGCCGCGATCTGCTCGGAGGTCATGAACGCGCCCCAGCTGGGCTCCCAGTCGTGCACGGCGCTGAGGCCGTCGATGCGCTCCTTCATCTCGTCCGCGAGGTTGTCGTACGCGGCCCCCATGTCGGCCCACATGGTGTCTCCGCCGGACGGCGGGACCTCGACCGAGCGGAGCACCGAGCCCATGGCCGGAGCGGCCATGAACGAGTGGTCGCTGTGCCAGATGTTCTCCTGGCCGACGGCGTCGGCGTCCTTGGCCAGCCGTGAGACGCCGACGGTGTCGCCCTTGGGGAAGAACGGGTTCGGCTCCGGCTCCCCCCACACCGCGGCCAGGGCCAGGTGGGCGTCGGCGTCGAAGTCGTGCTGATCGCGGAAGAAGATCACCTTCCATTCGAGCAGCGCCTGCCGCAGTTCCTCCGCGAGCTCCTCGCCGATCGGCCGGGACAGGTCCACGCCGTCGATTTCCGCCCCGATGTGCGGCGTCATCGGCGCGATCCGCAGCAGCCGGTACTCGGCGGGTGCCTGACCGGGCGCGGTCCGCTCCAGCACACGGCGGCCGGAGTGGAACAGCGGCTTCTCGAGCAGGGGGTTCTTCTCGGCCCCGGTGGTCTCCATGCGGTCCTCCACGGTCGCATCCAGAAAATCGTTACGGGAAGTATCGATATCGAGGTGGAGGGGCGCAAGAGCTCTTTCCCAACTCTTGCTGTCACGCCGCATGGTATCGATACTCCACGTAACGATTTCTCGCCGCGTTGATCGGTCGCGTGCTCGGCGCGGCCTGTCCGCCGGCATCCCCACCCTGTGTTGCACATCGCCCACGCCTGCCCGAGAGCAGCTACCTCCGCGGGAGCCCCCGTGCCCGACACCGAACTCACCCCGGTCACACCGGCCGACCCCGCCACGACGTGCCGTGGCCACCGACGGCAGGCCTGGACCGTCACCGGGTTGCTGGTGGTCTTCATGATGGTCAACTTCGCCGACAAGTCCGTCCTCGGACTCGCGGCCGATCCCGTCCGCCGCGACCTGGGCCTGTCGGCGACCGGCTTCGGACTGGCCAACAGCGCGTTCTTCCTGCTCTTCTCGATCTGCGGCGCCATGGGCGGACTGCTGGCCGACCGGGTGCGGCCGCGGTGGCTGCTGCTGGGCATGGCGCTGCTGTGGTCGATCGCCCAGATGCCGATGGCGCTCGGCGGAGGACTCGTCGCGCTGGTCGCCTCGCGGATCGTGCTGGGTGCCGCGGAGGGGCCCGCCTTCCCGGTGGCCCAGCACAGCGCCCTGTCGTGGTTCCCGGACCGCCGGCGCAATCTCCCCGGCGCCCTGATCAACGTGGGCATCGCCCTGGGCGTGGTGCTCGCCGCCCCGGGGCTGACCTGGGTGATCCAGCACCACGGCTGGCGTTCCGCCTTCACCGCCGTCGCCGTCGCCGGTGTGGTGTGGTCGGCCGCGTGGGCGATGCTCGGCAAGGACCGCAGACCGGAAGGCGGCGATCACGGCGCGGCTCCCGGCTCCGACGGCGGCGACGAGGAGTGCCGGGCCGCCGTCTCCTACCGTCGCATCCTGGGCACCAGGACCTGGATCGGCGCCACGGTCGGATACTTCAGCACCTACTGGATGATCGCCCTGTCACTGGTGTGGGTGCCCTCCTACCTGCACGACGGCCTGGGCTACTCCACCACGGCCGCCGCCGGTCTGGTCGCCGCGATCTGGGCCGTCAGCGGCATCACGCTGCTGGGGCAGGCGGGACTGACCGGATGGCTGCTGCGGCGCGGCCTGAACAGCCGGTGGGCCCGCGCCCGCGTCGGCGGCATCGCCCTGCTGGTCTCCGCGCTCGGCTGTGGCCTCCTCTCGCAGGGCGCGCGTGGACCTCTCACCGTGCTGCTCCTGCTCGTCGGCTTCGGCCTGTGCGGGGCGATGTCGACGGTCGCCGTGACCACGGTCGCCGAGTTCGTCCCGGCCCGCCGACGCGGCGGCGCCCTCGGCCTGATGAACGCCGTGGTCACCACGGGCGGACTGATCGCCCCCGCCCTGACGGGCTACCTGGTCGACACCCAGGGAAGGGCCGGCTACCGGCACGCCGTTCTGCTCGCGGCCGTCCTGCTGCTGGTGGGCGGCGCGGCCTCCGTCGCGCTGATCGACCCGGCCCGCGACGCGCGGCGCCTGGCCCCCTGACGCTAGCTCCGGACTGCGGCGCCGCACCGTTGACTCCGCACGACGGGCGGAAGGACCGGCAACGGCGCCCGGCAGTCGGCGGGCGCGGTACGCGCGGGCCCGGCGGCCCTCACGTTCCCGGGTGACCGACCGCCCGGACGAGGAGGTCCACCACGTCGTCCACGAACCGCGCGTTGGGCAGTTCGCGTTCCGCCAGCAGGCGGTACACCAGTGGCGCCGCCACGAGCGTCGCGGCCGACCGGATGTCGACATCGGCCCTCACCTCGCCCCGGGCGATGCCCCGTTGGAGGATGCGACGGGTCTCGCCCATCATCCGTTCCGTGTAGTCCGCGTACTCCCCCAGGGGAGCGCCCCCCTCGGCGGCCGACGCCATCAGCTCCGTCAGCAGCCGCGCCGTACCGGGCCGCCGGTACGCCGCCAGCCGTGCCGTCAGCACCTCGCGCAGCTCGGCGCGGACGTCGCCCAGGTCCGGCACCGACAGCGGGCCGATACGAGTCTCCGCCGCCGCGATGATCAAGGCCTGCTTGGAGGGCCAGCGCCGGTAGATCGCGGGCTTGCTCACCCCGGCACGCGCAGCCACGGCGTCCATCGTCACCGCTTTCACGCCCTGCTCGGTCACCAACTCGATCACCGCTTCGAGGGTGTCGTCCGTGACCCGCTCCTGCCGCGGCCGCCCCGGCCCGCGTTCGGCCTTCTGTGTCTGTGCGCCGACCATGCTCAGAGGATACGAGGGCTTCGCTTCCAGGACGCGCAGTGCCGTGGATCCGGCCTCCGGACCGCGCCGGCCGCGTGCGCCGGAACGCTTTCGCCCTGCTCACGGTCGTACCTCGGGCGGGAAAAATCCTCGGCACAGCCATTGACGCAACGCCCGGAGGATGCAAAGTATTCACTTCTGCATGCACTTTAGTGTGCACTCTCCGGACTCTCTTCCCTCAGGAGCGGCCATGTCGCTAGCCCAGGAAGTCTCCCCCTCCCCGCTGCGGACAAGATCCACCGACGACCCCGCCGTGGTGGCCGAACAGCGCGCCGACGACTACAGCAACCACCTGGTCCCACTGACCGCCCGCGTCGGGCGCTGGCAGCTGACGATGTCGTTCTGGTCGCTGCTCAGCGCGATGGTGTGGCTGTTCTACGGCGCTCTCGCGGCCAGCCTGTACGGCACCGTCGACGCGCTGATCGCCATCGGTATCTCGGTGGTGACCTACTCACTGATCAATGCCCTGTTCACCGGCTGGAGCCGGCGCAGCGGCCTGAACAGCACCCTGCTCTCGCGGCGGATGTTCGGGGTGCTGGGCGCCTCGCTCACCGCCCTGCTCATCGCGGCCAACACCACCTACTACGCGGTCTTCGAGAGCAGCACGCTCGCGGTCGCGTTCGACCACTACACGCCGGGCTGGGACATCCGTGTCTGGTACGTGATCATCGTGGTCGCCATGCTGCCGCTGATGTTCGGCGGCGTGCAGACCTGGATGGCGCGGCTGAACGGCATCCTGCTGCCGCTCTACGTCGTGGGCATCGTCGCGGCGGTCGTGGTCGCCGCCGTGCGCTTCTCGGGAGGCTCGGACTGGCTCTCCTTCGGCGGGGTCGTCCCGCCGGAGGCCCGGGCCCTGCCCGGCTGGCTGCTGGGCGCGATCCTCTACATGGGCATCTACCTGTGCATGCCGGTCACCGTGGACTTCGCACGGTTCGCCAAGGTCGAGGACGAGGGTTTCCACCGCAAGGTCACCTTCGGCTGGGTCTTCTACGTCTGGCTGTTCGCGGCGAACGGCGCGGCCGGCATCTTCCTGGTCCGCGCGGCGATCCCCGACCAGCCCACCGCCGAGACCGGCGTGGTGCAGGCGATCATCGCCAGTCTCGGCGTCGTCGGGCTGATCCTGATCGTGGTCTCACAGGCCAGGATCAACAGCATCAACTACTACCTGTCGTCCGCGAACTGGGGGCGGCTGATCAAGGACCTGACCGGCGTGCGGCTCAGCCGCACCCTGCTGGTCGCCGCCACCTCCGGCGTGGTGTTCCTGCTGATGCTGACCGACGTCTTCAGCTACCTTCAGTCCGCGCTGACCTGGCAGGGCGTGTTCCTGGTCAGCTGGGTCGGCATCGCCCTCACGCACTACGTACTGGTGCCGGAGGACCGTGCGGCCGGGCCGGAGTTCCGCGCGCTGCGCCTGCCCCGGGTCACCTGGGGGCTCGGCGCCTGGGTACTCGCCTCGGCCGTCGGCATCTGGCTCGCGGAGGCGCCGGGTGTGCCTGCGGCGCTCGCCGGAGCGGCGCCGCTGGTCGCGCTGGTGGTCAGCTCGGTCCTGTACGCGGTCGTCGTGAAGGTGCGCCCGGTGGTCGCCACACACGCCGCGGACCCGCGCGCCGAGGTGACGGACCCGGCCGCCACCTGGGCCGAGTGCCACCGCTGCGAGAAGGCGTACGTGGTCCTGGAAATGGACCGCGAGGCGGCGGCGGGCGCCCCGGCGGTCTGCGACGGCTGCGCCACGGCGAGCCTCCTGCCCGGACGTTCCTGATCCCTCCGACCGCTCGTCGGACCACCTCGCCCGCTCCCCGGGCCGGCACGGACCGGCAGAACCCCGCAGAACCTCACAGAAGAGGCAGCACATGGCTTTCGACAACCTTTTCCGCACCGGCGCGATAGGGGACCTGACCCTGCGCAACCGCGTCGTGAAGTCACCCAACACCACGGCCACCTGCAACCCGGACGGCACCGTCAGCCCGCGCACCGTGAACCACTACCGGCGGCTCGGTGAGGGTGGCCCCGGCCTGGTGATGGTCGAGTACACCTACGTCGACGACGACGCCAGCAAGTCCATCCACGGTCAGCCTGGGGCGAGCCGCCAGGACCACGTTCCCGGCCTCGGATGGCTCGCCGACGAGGTCCGTTCCACCGGTGCGGCGATCGGCCTGCAGCTGGTGCACGCCGGACGCCAGCGCTTCCTGGGCACCAGTCCGATGAAGTCGGCGTCGTCCTCCTCCTGGGACGTGGCCGCGATGCAGTTCGGCGTCGTGCCCGCCCCGATGACCGTCGACGAGATCGCCGGGGTGGTGCGCAGCTTCGGCGAGGCGGCGGCGCGCGCCCACATGGCGCGGTTCGACCTGGTGGAGATCCACGCCGGTCACGGCTACATGATCACCAACTTCCTGTCCCCGCACACCAACGACCGCACCGACGACTACGGCGGCTCTTTCGAGAACCGCGCGCGGATCCTGCTGGAGATCGTCGACAGCGTCCGCGCGCACGTGCCGCGCGACTTCCCGCTGAGCGTGCGGCTCTCGGTGACCGACTACGAGCCGGACGGCATCGTGCTCGAGGAGACCGTCGAGCTGTGCCGACTGCTGGAACGGCATGGAGTGGACGTCATCCACGCCTCCGGCGGACACCACGCGCTGCAGCAGTGGGAGGTCAGCTCCTGGTACATGCCGCGCCAGCCGCACCGCTGGGGCTGGGAGAAGATCAAGTCCGCGGTGTCCATCCCGGTGATCGCCTCGGGCTCGCTGATCACGCCCGGGATCGCCGACGAGATCCTCGGGTCCTCCAGCGCCGACTTCGTCTCCCTCGGCCGCGCCTTTCTGGCCGACCCGGACTGGACGAACAAGGCCCGCGAGGGACGGCAGTTGGAGATCGTGCCCTGCATCCGCTGCAACGACGGCTGTCTGGAGCGCGGGCTCGACCAGAAGCGCAGTGTGGGCTGCACGGTCAATCCCGAGGTGGCGGAGGAGGGACGGTTCCCCCTCGGCACCGCACCGGCGCGCAAGCGCGTGGCCGTCGCCGGGGGCGGACCGGCCGGGTTGCGCGCCGCCGCGGCCCTGCACGACCGCGGGCACACGGTCGTCCTCTTCGAGCCGGGTGAGCTGGGCGGGGCGCTGAACCACGCCGTCGGATCCGGCGTCAAGCAGGATCTCGCCGGACTGCGGGACCATCTGGTGCACGAGGTGACCCGGCGCGGCATCGAGGTCCGACCGGTGGCCGCGGACGCCGCCTCGGTCGCCGAAGGGTTCGACGAGGTCGTGGTCGCGACCGGGGCACCGCAGCGCTCCTTCGGCGGCCCGGTCGCCGCGGCGGCGCTGGTGCTGGGCCCCGGTGACATCTCGGACCGGCGCGAGGACCTGGCGGGACGGCGCGTCGTGGTGGTCGGCGGCGGCTTCCAGGGCTGCGAGTCGGCCCTGCGGCTCGCCGAACTGCCCGGCACCACCGTCGTCGTCCTGGAGAGCGGCGAGCGGCTGATGCGGGGCGACGAGGTCAAGTACGACGTGCTGGTGCTGCCGAGCCGGCTCGCCGAGGTGGGCGTCGAGGTGCGGACCGGCTGCGAGGTCGTCGAGGTCGAGGACAAGGGTGTCCGCGTGCGCCTCGCGGACGGTGCCGAGGAGGCCGTCGAGGCCGACGCGGTGGTGCTCGCCCTCGGGCGGGAGCCGTCGGCCGCCACCCTGGCGGCCGAGGCCGGCGCGGCGGGGGTGCCCGTCACGACCATCGGCTCGGCCAAGGCGCCGGGCCGGGTGTACGACGCCCTGCACACGGCGTACTTCGCGTCCCGCCTGATCTGATCGGCCTCTGTGCAGCGGCCGGCCTTCCGGCGGCCGCCCCGGCCCCGTCGAACCGGGCCGGGGCGGGGCCGCGGCCTGCCGTGCACGGGCCCGCCACCGCGGCGAAAATGACCGAATACGCGGAATTCCGCGCAAGGTCTTGTCGCACACAAAAGTGCATGCAAAAGTGTGTTCAACCCACCCCGGAGGAGTGTGACGGATGGACTCGACACTGTCTCGGGTCTTGGCGGACACCGCGCTCTACGCGGAAGTCCTCGACTGGATCCACACCGAAGCCGAACTTCTGGACGACCTCCGCGAGCGCGAGTGGCTCGAGACCATGGTCAGCCGCGACGTCACGTACGCCGTGCCGCTGCGGCAGACCGTGGAACGGGCCCGCGGGCGCGGCTTCGCGGAGGACACCTACCACCTGCTGGAGACCTACGGCTCGCTCAGCAGCCGCGTCGCCCGCAACGAGACCCAGTACGCCTGGGCGGAGGACCCGCCCTCCCGCATCCGGCACTTCGTGACCAACGTCCGGGTCCGCGCGACCGAGGACCCCGACACCGCCCAGGTGCGCAGCAACCTGCTGCTGCACCGCACCCGCCAGGACCAGAGCGTGCCCCAGCTGCTCTCCGGCGAGCGCGTCGACCTGCTGCGCCGCGAGGCCGGCCGGCTGATGCTGCTGCGCCGCGACGTCCTGCTCGACCTGACCGTGATCCGCACGCACAACCTGGCGATCTTCTTCTGAGCGAGGCACACACCATGACGAGCCACACCGACACCGGCCGGCTGCTGGACGCGGTCGCCGAGGGCGCCGACCGGGGCAGCATCCCGGCGACGATCTTCGGCAACCCGGACCTCTACCGGCAGGAACTGCGCAACGTCTTCGGGCGCTGCTGGGTGTTCCTCGCCCACGAGTCCGAGATCCCCGCCAAGGGCGACTACGTCCTGCGGAAGATCGGCGAGGACAACTTCATCGTCGTCCGCGACGAAGAGGGCGGCGTCAACGTCCTGTTCGACGCCTGCCGGCACCGCGGTGTCCAGGTGTGCCGCTCGGACTCCGGGAACACCTCCCACTTCCGCTGCCCGTACCACGGCTGGACCTACAACACCAAGGGCAACCTGGTCGGCGCCCCGCTGTGGCGCAACGCCTTCGGCGGCATGTCGAAGGAGGGCAACGGCCTGGTGAGCGCCGCCAAGGTCGAGTCGTACCAGGGGCTGGTGTTCGCCACCCTGGACACCACGGCGCCCCCGCTGAAGGAGTACCTGGGCGGCATGGCCTGGTACCTCGACCTGCTCTTCGGGCTCAACGAGCACGGCATGGAGGTGCTCGGCCCGCCGCAGCGGTTCGTGATCGACGCCAACTGGAAGTCCGGCGCGGACAACTTCTCCGGCGACGACTACCACCTGGGCACCCTGCACCGCTCGGTGTGGGAGATCGGTGCCTTCCCGGTCCCGTTCCGGGAGAACATGATGGGCTATCACATCCAGGCGTCGCCGGGGCACTCGCTGTCCTTCTCGATGGCCCCGGACGAGAACGAGCCGGGCCCGAAGTTCTTCGGCTTCCCCGACGAACTGGTGAAGACCTTCGACACCAGCCGGATCAGCGCAGAGCAGCTGTCGGTCGCCCGCCGGTCCCGGGTCATGGTCGCCAACGTCTTCCCCAACTTCTCGCTGCTGGCCCTGCCCATGACCGAGGACGGCGCCAACCACCCGCCGGTGGGCATCCTCACCCTGCGCGTCTGGCAGCCGCACGGCCCCGGCCAGGTCGAGGTGTGGAACTGGTTCGCCGCCTACAAGAACCTCTCCCCGGAGCAGAAGGACCGCGCCTACCGCGCCGGTCTCGGCACCTTCTCCATGGGCGGCGCGTTCGAGGTGGACGACACCGAGCCGTGGATCACCGTCGGCCGCACCGGCCGCTCCACCGCCGCCGAACTCCTCGACTTCCAGCTCAACTACGAGATGGGCAAGCCCGGCATCGGCATCTCCGAGCCGGTCGAGAGCTGGCCCGGCCCCGGCCGCGTCCAGTGGACCCGCTACGAGGAGGGCGTCCAGCGCAACCTGTACGCCTTCTACGCCGACATGATGCGCGCCGCCCCCGGCGCCTGGCCCGACCTGGTCTTCCCCGAGGCCCAGGGCGGCGCCCCGCAGAAGCCGAAGGACAGCCATGAGCAGCAGGCTTGACGGGCAGGTCGCCCTGGTCACCGGAGCGGCCGGCGGGCTCGGCTCGGCCGTCGTCCGGCGCTACCTCGCCGAGGGTGCCCGGGTGGTCGCCGCCGACCTGCGGCCCGGCCCGCTGGAGGAACTCGCCGACCGGCTCGGCCGCCCCGCCGCCCTGGCCACGGTCGCGGGTGACGCCGCCGACTGGAAGACCTCCGTGGACATGGTGGACACCGCCCACCGCCACTTCGGGCCGGTCGACGTCTACACCTCGTGCGTGGGCGTGTACGACCACAACGTGCGCCTGGTGGACCTGCCGGGCGAGCGGCTGGGCGAGGCGCTCCAGGAGTGCTGGCGCATCAACGTCGGCTCGATCCTGGTCAACCTCCGCGCGGCACTGGACGATCTGATCGCCACCCGTGGCCGGGTCGTGCTCACCGGGTCGTACGCCTCCTACGCGGCCGCCGGGGGCGGGGTGCTCTACACCTCCTCCAAGCACGCCGTCCTGGGCGTGGTCAAGCAGCTCGCCCACGAACTCGCCCCCAAGGTACGGGTGAACGCGGTCGCCCCGGGCGTCCTGCCCACCGTGATGACCGGCATCGGCGCGCTCGGGCAGGGAACGCGCGACGCGGTCCTGCCCGGCACCGAGGACGCGCTGCCGCTGCACCGCGTCCCCACCGGCGACGACCTGGCCGGGCTGTACGTCACCCTCGCCTCGGCGGCCGACACCGCGGCCGTGACCGGCTCCGTGCTGGTGGCCGACTCCGGGTTGCTCGCCCGCGGCCTGGCCGCACCGGCGGGAGGTGACGACCTGTGAGCACGCCCGCTTCCGTGAAGGATCTGTACGCGGCACGCGGCCTCGGCGGCCGGCTCACCCCCGGAAGCCGGCCGGTCGTCCTGGTCGTCGATCTGATCAACGGGTTCACCGACCCCGACTGCCCGCCCGGCAGCGACCTGGACGCCGTCGTCACCGCCACCCGCACGCTGCTCGACCGGGCCCGGGCCGCCGGCACGCCGGTGGTGTTCACCACCATCGCGTTCGCCGCCGACGGCGTCGAGGGTTCGCTGTGGCTGCGCAAGATGCCGGCCATGAAGGTCCTGACCGAGGGCAGCCGGTGGGTCGAGGTGGACGAGCGGCTCGCCCGGACCGCGGCCGAGCCCCTCGTGGTCAAGCGCGCCGCGTCCGCCTTCGCGGGCACCGGACTGGCCGCCCTGCTGACGGCCCTCGGCGCCGACAGCCTGATCGTCACCGGGGCCACCACCTCGGGGTGCGTCCGAGCCACCGCCGTCGACGCGTGTGCGGCCGGCTACCCGGCCTTCGTCGTCGCCGACTGCGTGGGCGACCGCGCCGCGGCACCGCACGAGGCGAGCCTGTTCGACATCGACGCCAAGTACGGGGACGTCCTCGGCCTCGCGGACGCGTCGGCCCTGTTGCCCGATCCGTCGCCCCGGAGGGCGGTGTCGTGACCGCAGCCCCCGCACGGCCGAGCACCGTCGCCGCACCGAGCGCCGCCCACCCGGCGATCACCCCCCGGCTGGTCGTCCCCGGCAGCACGGACTCCTCGCTGGGTCTGGCCGCCGAACGCGACCTCGGCACCTACCTCCCCGGCCCGTACGGCACCGACCCCGCCGAGTTCCTCGACACCCTCGAGGCCGCCGGGCTGCGCGGTCGGGGCGGCGCCGCCTTCCCCGCCCACGTCAAGTGGCGCGGCGTGGCCGCCGGCCAGGGCCCCCGGGTGGTGGTCGCCAACGGCGAGGAGGGGGAACCCGCCTCCGCCAAGGACCGCTGGCTGCTCACCCACCGCCCGCACCTCGTCCTGGACGGGCTGCTGCTGGCCGCCCGCACCGTCGGCGCCGACCGTTCCGTCGTCTACCTCTCGCACCCGGAGACGGTTCGGGCCGTCCGCGCGGCGCTGGACGAGCTCACGGCGGACGGCGACGACCGCGCCGCCGGGGTGGAGATCCACACGGTGGAGCCCACCTACGTCGCCGGTGAGGAGAGCGCGGTGTGCCGCTCCCTCAGCGGCGGACCGGCGCTGCCCACCGCCAAGCCCCCGCGCCCGCACGAGAGCGGCGTCGACGGCCGGCCCACGCTGGTCAGCAACGTCGAGACGCTGGCACAGGCCGCCTGGATCGCCCGGTACGGCGCCGACGCCTACCGCGCCGAGGGCACAGACGCCTCGCCGGGCACCACCCTGGTCACCCTGGGCGGCGCCTGCGGCCGGCCCGGCGTGTACGAGGTGCCGCTCGGCAGGACCGTCCGGCAGCTGTTCGACGAGGTCGGCGGCGGCCTCGCCGACGGGGTGCACGGGGTGCTGATGGGCGGCTGGTTCGGCGGCATGCTGCGCCGCGACCGCCTCGCCACCGCCTGCTGCCACGACGCCCTGCGCGCGCTGGGCAGCGGCCTGGGCTGCGGAGCGATCACCGCGCTCGGCGCGGACGACACACCGCTGCGCGTCGCCGCCGAACTGTCCGCCTGGTACGCCCGCGAGTCCGCCGCGCAGTGCGGCGTCTGCCTCAACGGCACCAAGGCGATCCGGGACACCTTCGCCCGCCTCGCCGACGGCGCCGGCATCGCGGACGACCGCGACCGCCTCGCCCGCTGGGGACAGACCCTGCCCCGCCGCGGCGCGTGCGCCTTCCTCGACGGCGCCGCCACCCTGGCCCGCTCCGCCGTCGCCGAATACCCCGAGGCCTTCCCGGCCTCGTCCTGACGACAAGTGAGGATCCATCAGATGAAAGCCGCAGTCGACGCGACCAAGTGCAACGCCTACGGGACCTGCGCGGAGATCTGCCCGTCGGTCTTCCAGCTCGACGAGTGGGGCTACGCCGCCGTCGTGGGCGACGGAACCGTCCCCGACGACGCCCTGGAGTCCGCCCGCGCCGCGCTGGCCGACTGCCCCGAGAAGGCCATCACCCTGACCGACGACTGACGCAGAGCCACTGCGCCGAACACCGGCACCACCCAGGAGGGAACACCCATGGATCTCGGCCTCACCGGCCATGTCGCCGCCGTCACCGCCGCCAGCCGCGGCATCGGCGCCGCGGTCGCCCGCCGGTTCGCCGCCGAGGGAGCGACGGCGGTGGCCGCCTCCCGCACCGCCCCGTCCGTCCCGCAGACCGCCCCCGGCCGTGTCCTGCCCGTGAAGCTGGACCTGGCCGACGCGGACGCGACGGCCAGGTTCGTCCCCGACGTCGTCGCGGAGCACGGCCGGCTCGACGTGCTGGTCGTCAACACCGCAGGACCGCGTCTCGGCCCGTTCCTCGACACCACCGACGAGGACTGGACGGCCGGCTACGACCTGCTGCTGCGCCCCGCCGTGCAGCTCGCCCGGGCCGGCGCCCGGCACATGGCGAAGCAGGGCAACGGCTGCATCGTCTTCCTCACCTCCACCTGGGTGCGCCAGCCGGCCCCCGGCGGAGTGCTCTCCGCCGCGTTCCGCTCCGCGATCGCCGCCATGGCCAAGCAGCTCGCCGCCGAGGTCGCCCCCACCGGGGTGCGCGTCGTCCAGGTGATGCCGGGCGCCACGGGCACCGACCGGATGCGCGACATCGTCGCCGCCAAGTCCGCGGCCCACGGCACCACCGAGGACGAGGAGGTCCGCAAGGTCGTCCAGGACATCCCGCTCGGACGCTGGGGCGCCGCGGAGGAGATCGCCGACGCGGTCGCCTTCCTGGCCTCGCCGCGCTCCTCGTTCACCACCGGAGCCTCGCTGGCCGTCGACGGCGGAGCCATCCGCTCACTGCCGTAGCCGCTCCGTGGAGCACCCGCCATCCCATCCAAGATTCCGAAAGGCAGCACCCATCATGCCCCGCACCCTGCGCGAACTCTTCGTCGAACAGCTCCGTCTGTGCCACGTCGCCGCCGGCCAGCAGGTGGCCGTCATCGCCGAGCTCGGCCAGAAGACCGAGTACGTCGAGGCCGCCGTCGCCGCCGCCCGCGACCTCGGCGCCTCCGCCCTCGTGCTGACGGCCTCCAGCCTCTCCAACCCCATGCTCCCGCCGTACGAGGCCGACGGCCGGGAGGTGCCCGCCCTGCTCGCGGCCGCTGCCGAGTGCGACATGGTCGTCGACGTGACCGTCGGCGGGCTGATCCACTCCGACGTCCGCACCCGCATCACGGGCAACGGCAAGCGGATGCTGTTCGTCGCCGAGCCCGCCGACGTGCTGGAGCGGCTGATGGGCGACGCCGGCCTGCGCGCGACCGTCGAGGCAGGCGGCGACAAGCTCCGGGCCGGCTCCACCCTGCACGTCACGAGTGCCGCGGGCACCGATCTGACGGCCGACATCAGCGGCGGCGACCTGCCCATCACCCACCAGTGGGGCTACGTCGACCAGGAGCACCGCTGGGACCACTGGCCGAGCGGCTTCGTCGCCTGCTTCCCGCACGACCGCACCGCCGAGGGACGCATCGTCCTGCAGCCCGGCGACGCGCTCATCCCCTGGCAGCGCTACGTCCGCGACGAGGTCGCCATCACCGTGGAGAAGGGTTTCATCACCGAGGTCGAGGGCTCCGGCGCCGACGCCCACCTGCTGCGGGACTACTTCGAGGCGTGGGACGACACCGAGGTCTACGCCGTCTCCCACATGGGCTGGGGCCTGCTCCCCGCCGCACGCTGGTCGGCCTTCGACGTGTACGACCCGCGCAGCCTCTACGGCCAGGAACTGCGCTCCACCGCGGGCAACTTCATGTGGTCCACCGGTCCCAACCGCTTCGCCGACCGCGAGACCCCGGCGCATCTGGACATCCCGATGCGCGGCTGCACCGTCCGTATCGACGGTGAGGCCGTGGTCACCGACGGCCGGCTCGTCTGAACCCCCAGGACTCCTCTCTTCCACAGCCAAAGGAGGCACCGTGGACCGCACCACTCTGGAGCAGGCGATCCTCACGCTCGCCCGGGACCAGGAACTGCTCAGCTCCTTCCGCGCCGACGCGGTGCCGGTCGGCGCCGGCCTCGGCCTCGACGCCGAGTGGTCCGGCGTCATCGCCTCGGGCGACCGCGACCGGCTCCGCTCCGCGGGACTGCCCGACGGAATCACCATCCTGGTCAGCCGCTGGTTCGCCGACGACCTGAGCGACTCGACGAGCACGGGAGCGTTCCACGTCGACACCGACTCGCCGCTGCCCGTCCCCGACGTCCCGGCCAACCTGGTCTTCGCCGGCGGCGCCTCGCACGTCCCCGACCTGCTGGCCAGACCGGAGATCGATCCGCCGGAGGCGGTCGCGAGGCTCACGGCGGGTTACGAGCGGCTGCGCAAGGACCTCGCGGCGGCCGACCCGGACATCCTGCTGATCACCGCCGACTGCCACTTCCAGTCCTTCCGCACCGGCGCGTACGTGATCGGCACCGGCGAGTCGTACTCCGGCTCCATGGAGTTCTTCAAGCGCCCCGACCTCGACCTGACCGTCACCGGCGCGCCGCACTTCGCCCGGGCGATGGCGAACGCCGTCCGCGCCGAGGGCCTGGAGGTCGAGGAGTGCCCCGACTTCCCCCTCGACCACGGCCAGATCGTGCCGCTGCGGCTGCTGCTGCCACGCCCGGACCTGCCGGTGGTCCCGATCGTCACCCAGCCCGGCCGTTCCTTCTCGCCGTTCGGCGCCCGCGTGTTCGGCGAGGTGCTGCGCGACGTCGTGGCCTCGCGTGGGCTGCGGGTGGCCGTGCTGGCCACCGGCGGCCTCTCGCACTGGCTGGACCCGGGCAAGTTCGGCAAGGCCGACGTGGAGTTCGACACCTACCTGCTGCGGATGCTCCAGGCCGGCCGCGGCACCGACATCGCCAACCTCGAGCCGTACGCCCTGCTCGACCACGGCCAGTACGAGTTCCCCAACTGGCTCATCATGCTGGGCATGATCGGGCCGGGCGTGCGCGGCGAGGTGTACGCCTACGAGCCGATGGAGGCGTCCGGGGGCGGCTGGGCGGTCGTCGGCATGACGCTTCCGGAGCGGAGCGCCCGCGATGAGTGACCGACGTACGCTGCGGGTCGGCCTGACCCAGTGGCACGCCACCCGCGATCCCGCGCGCAACACAGCGCACGCCCGCACGGCCGTCGCCCGGGCGGCGGCCGACGGCGCCGACCTGGTGCTGCTCCCGGAGAACGGGCTGATGCTCGGCACCAGCGGCGAGATGCGCGAGCGCGCGTTCACCGTCGACTCCGCGGAGATCGTGGAGCTGCGCGAGGCAGCGCGGGAAACCGGTACCGTCGTGGTGCTCGGCGGCATGAAGCACCGCAGGTCGGACCGGGTCACCAACTCCGCGCTGGTCATCGACGGGGACGGAGCGGTGCTCGGCTCGTATGACAAGATTCACCTGTTCGACGCGAGGGTCGACGGGCGCTCCTTCGAGGCGTCCGGTGTGGAACGGGCCGGCTCCGAGCCGCTGCTGCTGGAGGTGAACGGCGTCACGGTGGGCATCACCATCTGCTATGACGTGCGCTTCCCCGAGCTGTACCGCTCCCTCGCCCGCGCCGGCGCCGAGGTCCTGCTCGTCCCCGCCGCCTTCACCCGCACCACCGGCCGCGCCCACTGGGAAGTGCTGCTGCGCTCCCGCGCGATCGAGAACGGCGCCTTCGTCGTGGCGTCCGCCACCGTCCACGGCGAGCCCCCCGGCGGCGACGCCTTCGAGACGTACGGTCACGCCATGGCCGTTGCTCCCTGGGGCGAGATCATCGCCGACCTGGGAGAGGCACCCTTCGCCCACCGCGTCGTCGATATCGACCTCGGCGAGGTGGCGAAGGCCAGGGCGGCGCTGCCGGTCCTGGAGCAGATCCGCGCCGACGTCTACGCTCGCACCCCCGCCCGACTGAGCGCCGGCGCCGCCCGCCGAACCGAGCCGAACCAGGAGCCCGCGAGATGAGTGACCGACAAGACGACGGCATCGTCCGTCACGGCGACTGGATCGGCATCGGCAACGAGTTCACCGGCGTCCGGCTCCGGAAGGTGTTCACCCCCCAGGGCGAGCGGCTGGAGATCGAGGTTCCCAAGCGGGGCTACCGCATCCTGCTGGACGCCATGCAGCTGGAGATCGTGGCCGCCCAGGACCCCGAGCGGTTCAGCGAGCTGTTCGCCGTCCAGTTCGGCTCCGACGAGGAGGACGGCAACTGATGGCCAGGTCAGGACGCACCGTCGAGGAGATCTACGTCGAGCTGCGCGACCGCATCGTCGACGGTACCTACGCACCGGGCATCAGGCTGTCCCAACAGGCCGTGGCCGACGAGCTCAACGTCAGCCGCACCCCGTTGCGCGAGGCCCTCCATCGCCTGGAGGCCGACGGGCTCGTCGTCGCCGAGGCCAATCGCGGCATGACGGTCAGCCCCGCCCATCACGAGCAGGCCGAGCAGTCGTACGCGGCGCGGCTGCTGATGGAACCCCCGCTGGTCGCGGCCCTGGTCAAGGAGATCACGGAGCACGACATCAAGGCCATGGCCGAGGCCTTGGAGGAGATGGAGCGGCTGGCCGAGCGAACCCGGGACTTCCAGAAGGCCCACCTGCAGTTCCATGCCATCCTGCTGCACCGCTACCCGCCGCTGCTCGCGGAGATCACGAACCAGCAGTACTCGCGGATCTTCCGCCACCAGCGGCTGTACATGTCCCGACCCGCCGTGCCGGGGCACTTCACCCACGTCGACCGCCAGTTCCTGGAGGCCGTCCGCGCCCACGAAGGCGAGCGTGCCCGCCAGTTGCTCGAACTCCACCTGATCGACGCGGCCCTCGGCATGGCGCTGGACATAGACCCGGACTACCGGTTCGACTCCCTCCTCACGGCCGCCAGGGGCCTCGGCCTGCGGCTGGCCCACGAACCCGACGGCAGCGTCACCCGGCCCGTGCGCCTCGAGTGGGTGCGACCGGGCGCGGTCGCCATGCCCTACGCCCGCACCGACAACGTCGAGCACCAACCCGCCGGCTGACCCCGCGCACGCCCGTTCCTCCAGGCCACGCCGACCCGCCCGTCGCGCCGCGGCCCGATCAGGCGTGCCCGCACCACTGCTTCTTCCCCCTCGAAAGGGCACCCCATGAACACCAGCCACCGCATAGGCATGATCGTCCCGAGCTCCAACACGACCATGGAGACGGAGATTCCCGCCATGCTGCAGGCTCGCGAGAAGATCCGCCCGGAGCGCTTCACCTTCCACTCAGCCCGGATGCGCATGCAGCAGGTCACACCCGATGAGCTGGCCGCGATGGACGCCGCCTCCGACCGCTGCGCCGTCGAGCTCGCCGACGCCGATGTCGACGTCATGGCGTACGCGTGCCTCGTCGCCATCATGGCGCAGGGCGCCGGTTACCACCGCCGCAGCGAGGAACGCCTGAGCGCGGCGGCGGCCGCCGCGGTGGGCGACCGCAAGGCGCCCGCGGTGCTCTCGTCGGCCGGCGCGCTCGCCGAGGCGCTGCAGCATCTGGGAGCGAAGCGCATCTCCGTCATCACGCCCTACATGAAGCCGCTGACCAGCATGGTCTGCGACTACCTCGAGGCCGAGGGTCTGCAGGTGCACGACACGCTGAGTCTGGAGGTACCGGACAACCTGGAGGTGGGCCGGCTGGACCCGGCCCGGCTCCCCGAGCTGGCCCGAACGGTGGACACCAAGGGCGCCGACGCCCTGGTCCTCAGCGCCTGCGTGCAGATGCCGTCGCTGCCCGCCCTGCAGACCGTCCAGGACGCCTTCGACATCCCGGTGGTGACCGCGTCCGCCGCCACCGTCTGGCGTACGCTGCGCGCCCTCGACCTCGAGCCGGTGGTCCCCGGCGCCGGTGCGCTGCTGGCGGGCTGAGACCCGCCGAAAGGGTGATGCAGTGCCGTGGTCTGCGCGGATGACGCGTCGGCACCGGCACTCCACTTGGCCGTAGCGCCGTGGGCGGGTCACGTCCCGGTGCGGGTACCCCTGTCAGGCAAGCATCCTTGATGCAGGAGTTGCCATGACGGAGCACGGGACCACGCCCCAAGGTCCGCTCACCGAGCCTTTCGGTGCGGCGGGAGTCGTCACGGCCACTACCGATGAGCACGGCACGGTGACCGGGTGGAGCGAGGGTGCCCGGCTGCTGCTGGGCTACGGGCCCGAGGATGTCGTGGGGCGGCCGGCTGCCGAGCTGCTGGCCGAGGACGTCCGGACTGCCGGAGAGCCCCTGGCCGGACGGCTGAGCTGGCGCGGGCAGGTGGCGCTGCGGCACCGGGACGGCCACCACGTGTCGGGGGAGCTGCTCGCCCATCGCCGGGTGGGCCGCAACGGGGGCGACTGGCTCCTGGTGTGGGGCGCGGCCCGGAGACCGCCCCCGCCCGGCGACGGCATCGCGGTGGAGTGGTGCTTCGATCAGTCGCCGTGCATTCTGGCGATCTTCGATACGGATCTGCGGTACGTGCGGACCAACGCGGACGAGGAGCGCGCGGTCGGCCTCACCGGTGATCAGCTGCGCGGGCTGCGCATGACGGAGGCGGTACCGCACCCGGAGTGCGAGAGGATCGAACGCGCCATGCGCCGCGCGCTGGAGACCGGTGAGCGGCAGTACCTGGAGGTCTACCTGCGCGTCCCGGGCGAGAGCCGGGCGCATGCCTGGGCGATCCATCTCGCCCCGCTGTACGACCCGGACGGTGGCACGAGCGGGGTGTGCTTCGCGGCGCAGGACACCACCGAGCAGTACGAGGCGCGGCAGCGGCTGCTGCTCCTCAACGAGGCCGGCAGACGCATCGGCACCAGCCTGGAGATGACCGTCACGGCGCAGCAGCTGGCCGACCTGGCCGTTCCGCGGCTCGCGGACTTTGCCTGCGTCGATCTGCTGGCCCGCCTCGACGACGGCGAAGAACCGCCCGCCGGCCCGGTGACCAGCCCGGTCGCCATGCGGCGTGCCGCCCAGCGGTCCGTCTTTCGTGGCGCGCCCGAGTCCGCGGTCGAAGTGGGCGAGACGGTCACCTCCCCCGCGTCCTCCCCGGCCGCCGAGTGGTTGGCGGCGGACGCGCCGGCCCTGTACCGGACGACCGATCCCACTCTCGCCCGATGGGCGGAACAGGAACCGGCACGGGCCGCCCGGCTCCGCGCCGTGGGGACCCATTCGATGATGGTGGTCCCGCTGCGGGCCCGCGGCGCCGGCCTCGGTTTCGCCGTCTTCGTCCGCCATCGGCACCCGGAGCCCTTCGGAGCGGACGACCTGCTGCTGGCGGAGGAGCTCACCGCCCGAACGGCCGTCTGCGTCGACAACGCCCGTCGTTACACCCGCGAGCGCACGACCGCCGTGACCCTCCAGCGCAGCCTGTTGCCCCAGAGGCTGGCGGAGCAGACGGCGCTCGAGGTGGCCTCCCGCTATCTGCCCGCCGGCACCGGGGCCGGAGTGGGCGGCGACTGGTTCGACGTCATCCCGCTCTCCGGCGCCCGGGTGGCGCTGGCCATCGGCGATGTCGTGGGCCGCGGCATCCAGGCCTCCGCCACCATGGGCCGGCTGCGCACGGCGGTGCGCACCCTCGCCGACATCGATCTTCCGCCCGACGAACTGCTCACCCACCTGGACGACGTCGTCATCCGCCTGAACAAGGAAGCCCGCGCCGACTCCGACGCCCAGCCCGGCTGGGACATCGGCGCCACCTGCCTCTACGCCATCTACGACCCGGTCTCCCGTCGCTGCTGCCTGGCCCGCGCAGGGCACAACCCGCCGGTGGTGTACGGCCCCGACGGCACCGTGCGCCTTCTCGACGTCCCCGCCGGCCCGCCGCTCGGCATGGGCGGGCTGCCCTTCGAAACGGCCGAGGTCGAACTGCCCGAAGGCAGCGTTCTGGCCCTCTACACCGACGGGCTGATCGCAGGGCGCGACGGTGAAGCCGCACATGAGCTGGACGCGTTGCGCCACGCCCTCGCCCAGCACACCGGGTCTCTCCAGGCTTCCTGCGACGCCGTTCTCGACGTCATGGTTCCCCGCGGCGACGACGACATCGCGTTGCTCCTGGCCCGCACCCGGGTGCTGCCGGCCGATCGGGTCGCCACCTGGGACATCCCGCCTGAGCCCACGGCCGTCGCCCGGGCCCGCGCGAACACCCTCGCCCAGCTGAGCGCGTGGGGGCTGGAGGAAGCCGCGTTCGTCACCGAGCTGGTGGTCAGCGAGCTGGTCACCAACGCGATCCGCTACGGCCGGCCGCCCGTCCGCCTGCGGCTGATCCACGACCGCAGCCTCATCTGCGAGGTCTGCGACGCCAGCAGCACCTCACCGCACCTTCGCCGCGCCCGGCCCACCGACGAGGGCGGCCGCGGCCTGCTGCTGGTTGCCCAGCTCACCCAGCGCTGGGGAACCCGGTACACCCGGCTGGGCAAGATCATCTGGGCGGAACAGGACCTTCCCGTCCGCCCGTGAGAGCGCTTGGGCACGGTGGTTCCGTGGACGCCTCGGGCCGGCAGGGGACGTACGACCGTCTGACCGCCGACGGCCAGCGGGTGGCCGTGGTACAGAACCCGGCCCTGTCGCCGGCCGGCGACAGGGCCGCTATCCACCGGCGAACGCGGTGCGGACCTCTTCCCGGGCCGGCCGCAGTCGGACGATCAGTGGTCGACGCGAAGTCCGGCGAGGACCAGGGTGACGGCCTGCTCGGCCCACTGCGGGTGGCCGCCCCGTCCGGCCATGTAGTCGGCGTAGAACGGGCCGAGCAGTGCCGACACGGCCGTCTCGAGATCGGCGTCCTCGGAGATCTGTCCGGCCTGCTGGGCCTGTTCCAGGGCATCTCGCAGGAGGGCCCGGCGGGGGAGTACGGTGCGTTCGCGCAGCAGGGCGAGGAGTTCCGGGGTGTGGGCCTCTTCGGCCAGGCAGGTGCCGATGAGAGCCATGCCGTTGACCCGCTCGACGGTGGCGGCGAAGTCCTTGAGGACGTTCACCAGGTCGGTGTGGAGATCTCCACCGGGGGACGGAGCGTCTGCCATGCGGGCGGCGGCGAGGGCCGCGGTGAGGAGGTCGGCCTTGGTCTTCCAGCGCAGGTGAATGGTGGACTTGCTGACCTGCGCGGCAGCGGCGACCTGGCTGAGGCTCATGCGCGTGTAGCCCTGGGAGGCCAGCAGTTCGAGAGCGGCCCGCAGGATGGCGGCGTCCTTCTCGGCGGAGCGTGGCCGCCCCGCGGCTTTGGTTTCCGTTCCACTCACCTGGTCAGAATAGTCGAGCTACCGTACCGAGCGGTTCGGTACGGAATGTGGGGGAGCACGGGTGACCAGCGCGTATCTGCCGGAGTGACCTGTCGTACGAGAAGCAGGAGGCGGGTCGGGCGCAGGCCGGCGTCTGCATGCCCGGCCGCCGGGCTGCGGGTCAGGCGCTCGTGCGGGTGCCCGCGATGTGGAAGTTGAAGTCGGCGTGGCCGAGCGCGCCCATCAGGCGCAGCCAGATGGGCAGCAGCATCTCGGTGCCGCGGGCGGTGGTGATGCCGCCGAGGTCGATGACGCTCGCGGCAGGCCAGCCGAAGGACACCAGCAGCTCCGTGACCTGCTTCTTCGCGTCGGTGTCGTCGCCGGAGACGAACACGTCGTGCTCGCCCGCCACCCGGGACGGTTCGACCATGACCTCGCAGTTCATCGTGTTGAGGGCCTTGACGACCCGCGTGTCGGGGAAGGCGCGCTGGATCTGCTCGCCGAGGCTGTCGGTGTTGACCGGGTTCAGCGACGGCGGCATCCCGGCGGAGAAGTCCAGCGGGTTGGCGATGTCGATGAGCACCTTGCCGGCCAGGTTGTCCGCGCCCGCAGCCGTCAGGGCCTCCAGGCTGACGGCGCCCGCGGTCGTGTTGACCACGGTCTCGGCCCGGGCGGCTGCCTCGGCGAAGGTGACGAGCCGCACGGCGGAGTGGTCGGCCTGCCACTGCGTGAACGGCGGGTTGCCGTAGCTGTCGGCTTCGGTGCGGGCCAGGGTGGCCTCGGGGTCACGAGTGCCGACGACGGTCTCGTGGCCGAGAGCGGTGAGCTTGGCGGCTATGGTCCGGCCGACGACGCCGGTGCCGATGACGGCGTAACGCATGAGGGGTTCCTTTCGAAGAGGGCGGACACGACGACCGCTCCGTCCCATTGAAAAACTAAACCGAGCGGTTCGGTATCGCAAGTGGTTTCCGGCAGTGGCTTCCCGCTGCCGGGGCCCGTCATGCCGCAACGGTGAGAACCCACAGGCCCAACTGCCGCGAGGTGGTGCGGAACTCCATTACGGCCTCCGGCAGCCGGGACGTAACGTCCCCGTAACTCCCAAGCCATGCACCCGCATTCGGAGCGGGAGCACGGCTGCCGCCAACCTCCCCACCCGTCGCGATCACCCAGGTGGCACGATGAACCCCACATTCCTCCACCCGCTGCCGCGCCGTTCGTGGCGCCGAACGTGGCCGCGCCCCGCCTCCGCGGCGACGCTGGTCCTGTCCCTGATCGCCCTGGTCCTCGGACTCTCCCCGGCCCCGGCGCAGGCAGCGAGCCTGCAGCAGGTGACGGGCTTCGGCTCCAACCCGGGCAATCTGCAGATGTTCCAGTACGCCCCCGAGAACCTGCCGTCCGGCGCGCCGCTGGTCGTGGCCCTGCACGGCTGCACCCAGAGCGCCGGCGACTACTACAGCCACTCGGGCTGGCCCAAGTACGCCGACATGTACGGCTTCGCTGTCGTCTTCCCGCAGACCACCAGCTCCAACAACGCCAACTCCTGCTTCAACTGGTTCCAGTCCTCCGACTACACCCGGGGCCAGGGCGAGGCGCTGTCGATCAAGCAGATGGTGGACTACGCCAAGTCCCACTACGGCAGTGATGCCGGCCGCGTCTACGTCACCGGATTGTCGGCCGGCGGCGCGATGGCCTCGGTGATGCTCGCCGACTACCCCGACGTGTTCGCGGGCGGCGCGATCGACTCCGGTATCCCGGCGGGTTGCGCGAGCGACCTCTCCAGCGCTCTGACCTGCCAGAACAGTGCGGTCAACAAGACTCCGCAGCAGTGGGGCGACGCGGTCCGCAACGCCTCCGGCGGCTGGGGCGGGCCCTGGCCGCGCGTCGCGATCTGGCAGGGCACCGGCGACACCACGGTGAACCCCGCCAACGCCACCGAGGAACGCGACCAGTGGACCGACGTCCGGGGCATCAGCCGGACCCCGTCCTCGACCACCACCCTGACCGGCGGCACCACACAGGCCGTGTACAACGACTCGAGCGGTGAGCCCGCCGTGGAGACCTTCTCCGTCTCGGGCATGGCGCACGGCCTCGCGGTCAACCCCGGCTCCGGCGCCGACCAGTGCGGCAGCACCGGTACCTACTACCTCGACTACATCTGCTCGCCGTACTGGACCGCGAAGTTCTGGGGCCTGGACGGCGCGGGCGGGGGTGGCACCGGCAGCCTTCCCGCGCCCACCGGGCCCACCGTCACCGGCACGACCGACACCACCGTGTCGCTGTCCTGGTCCGCGGTGAGCGGCGCGGCGTCGTACAACGTGTACCGCGGCGGCAGCAGGGTCGGCTCGACCACCGGAACCTCGTACACCGACACGGGGCTGGGCTCCGGTACGCAGTACACCTACACCCTGGCCGCCGTGGACTCCGGCGGTGCCGTCGGCACCCGGTCGACGGCGGTCTCGGCCACGACCACCGGGTACCAGCCGCAGTGCTTCACGGACGACAACTACAACCAGGTCGCGGCGGGCCGCGCCCACCAGAGTCTCGGCCACGTCTACGCCAACGGCTCCAACCAGAACATGGGCCTCTACAACGTCGCGGTCACCCACACCCTCGAGGAGACCTCGTCCGGCTACTACGTGATCGCCGACTCGGGCTGCCCGTCCTGAGCCCTGGGCGGCTGGGTCCGGCCCGGACAGGGACGTGCGCAGCGCGACGACGGTACCTAGGGTGGGAAGTGCAGGTCTGTGACACGGCCTGGAACGAGTGACGAAGCAGGAAGACGCGCGACGCAGGGCCGAGCCCGCCGCACGCCCGGCCGCGACGAGCGACCGGCGCGGACCGCGCACATGCCGTCGGGTGTTGGGGATGGACCAAGGGCGGTTCTGAACCATGAGGGATGTACATCGGCTGGAGCCCGGCTCGGCGAACCTGGGCAGCGGCACCGTGCTCGCGGCATGGGAACGGTTCGTGCAGGGCGAGGACCAGATCCCGGGTGTCCGGCCCGTGGTGGCGATCTCCTGGCACCGCTGTCGAGAGCAGTACCGGGTCGATCCCCGCCTCACAGCGGCTCCGGTGGCGGTCGCCGAGCTCGACCACACGCCCGAGCACGACGTCGTCTTCGCCGAGCTGGGTTTTCGTGCCGCTTCCGTGGCACATGAAGTGGGCAACCTCGGTGGCGTCGTCACCGTCACCGATGCCACTGGCCGGATCCTGGCCGAGTGGGGCGACCAAGCCACGCTCGCCAGAGCCGGCGAGTCCAATCTGGCGCCCTGGTTCTGCTGGTCCGAGTGCGCGGCCGGCACGAACGGCATGGGCACGGCGCTCGAGGCACACGGCCCCGTACCGATCAGGGGCGCGGAGCACTGGTGCCAGGCGTTCCACAACTGGGTCTGCGCGGGCATCGCCGTGCGCGACGTGGTGACCGGGGAACCGATCGCGGTGCTGAACATCTGCTGCTGGCGCAGCCGGCTTCCCGCCTCCGCGGAGAGCTGGCTGGCGAACGCGGTCACCATGACCCAGCACCCGCTGAAGAGGCGCGCCCGGGACAGTGGTGCCGAGTTGGTCGCGGCCTACACCCAGGCCAGGCCGCGCTCCGGTGCGGCGCTCGCCGCGGTGGACACCGCGGGCAAGGTGGTGATCGCCGACGACATGGCAAGCGTGCTGCTGGGCGTCCCGGCATGCACCCCGGCGGTCGACCCCACGCTGCGATGGAACGCCGGGCTGCCGGAACTGATCACGGCCGCCCGCTATGCCACCACGCAGGCAGCCCGCAATCCCGACTGGGTCGGCTCGACGCAGATCTTCGCCCACCTCGCCGACGAGCCGACCTCGATCAGCATCCGGCCCGTCTTCTCGTCCGGACGCCTGATCGGGAACCTGGTCTCGTTCGGTGCCTCCGACGGGGCACAGGTGCCACAGTCGGAGGGGTCCGCGCACCCTCGGGTGCAGCCGCGCCGGCTGGTCGCGATGCGCGACAACCGGATGGTGCTGCTGCGGCTGTCGGAGGTCTCCTTCGCCGAATCGCAGGGGAACGACGTGTGGCTCTCCACCGATCAGGGGCGATTGCGAGCCGCCTCCCCGAGCCTGGACAAGCTCGACGGCGAGCTGGCGGATCGCGGCTTCATGCGGGTGCACCGCCGGTACGTGGTCAACCTCAGCCGCATCCGTGAGATCGAACGCGGACTCAAGGGCGAGCTGTCTCTGGTCATGGACGACCGGACGAAGGAGATGGTGCCGGTTTCCCGGCGGAACGCGCCGGCCGTGCGTCGCACCCTGGACATCTGAGTTCCCGGTACGACATGGGTGCCAGGAAGGAAATTCCTGTGTCTGACAGTCCGGACGCCGTTGTCGGCGAGACGACCGCCGGAAGTGCGGGCGGCCTCGGCCTCTCCGCCCCGGCCGGGCAGCGCGGTCACCCGATCGCGGGCGCGAGCAACCGCGACTGGTGGCCGGACCGGCTCGACCTGGCGATCCTCCGCAAACACCCCGCGATGGCCGACCCCATGGGCGAGGACTTCGACTACGCCGCGGAGTTCCTGACGCTCGACCTCGACGCCCTGGCGCGGGACGTCGACGAGGTGCTGACGACGTCGCAGGAGTGGTGGCCGGCCGACTTCGGCCACTACGGGCCGCTCGTGATCCGGATGGTGTGGCACGGCGCCGGGACGTACCGCATCGACGACGGCCGCGGTGGTGCGGGCGCCGGCATGCAGCGTTTCGCTCCGCTGAACAGCTGGCCGGACAATCGCAACCTCGACAAGGCGCGCCGGCTGCTCTGGTCGGTCAAGAAGAAGTACGGCCGCAAGATCTCCTGGGCCGACCTGATGGTCTTCGCAGGCAACCGCGCCCTGGAGACGATGGGCTTGACGACCTTCGGCTTCGCCGGCGGCCGGGCGGACGTCTGGGAGTCCGACGAGGACGTCTACTGGGGTCCCGAGCACGCCTGGCTCGGCGACGAACGCCACGGCGGCGTCCGGGAGCTGCGGCCCCCTCTGGCCGCCGTCCAGATGGGCCTCATCTACGTCAACCCCGAGGGACCGAACACCGTGCCGGACCCGCTCACCGCGGCCCGGGACATCCGCGAGACGTTCCGGCGCATGGGGATGAACGACGAGGAGACCGTCGCGCTGATCGCGGGCGGCCACACGTTCGGCAAGACCCACGGCGCGGCCGACCCGGAGGCCCATCTCGGCCCCGAACCCGAGGGCGCCCCGCTCGAGGAACAGGGCCTGGGCTGGAAGAGCGGCTACGGCACCGGAAAGGGCGCGGACACCATCACCAGCGGGCTCGAGGGCACGTGGACACCCACTCCGACGAGATGGGACAACAGCTTCTTCGAGACCCTGTTCGGCTACGAGTGGGACCTGGAGCTGAGCCCCGCCGGTCTGTGGCAGTGGATCCCGAGAGACGGCGGCGGGGCCGGCACGGTGCCGGACGCCCACGACCCGCAGACGACCCACGCCCCGACGATTCTGACGACGGACCTCGCGCTGCGGTCGGACCCGGTCTACGAGCCGATCGCGCGGCGCTTTCTGGACCACCCGGACCAGCTCGCGGATGCGTTCGCCCGGGCCTGGTTCAAGCTGACGCACCTCGACATGGGCCCGATCCAGCGCTACCTCGGACCGCTGGTCCCCCGGGAGACGCTGCGCTGGCAGGACCCCGTCCCCGCCGTGGACCACGAGCTCGTCGGGGCGGCGGACATCGCCGCGCTCAAGAGCCGGATCCTCGCCTCCGGGCTGTCGGTCTCCGAGCTCGTCTCGACCGCGTGGGCGTCGGCCTCGACGTTCCGGGTCAGCGACAGGCGGGGCGGGGCGAACGGCGCGCGCATCCGCCTCGAACCGCAGCGGGGCTGGGAGGTCAACGACCCCGACACGCTGGCACAGGTGCTGCACGCCCTGGAGGGGATCCAGGAGTCCTTCAACGGTTCGCGGACCGGAGGGAAGAAGATCTCGCTGGCCGACCTCATCGTGCTCGGCGGAGCCGCCGCCGTCGAGCAGGCCGCCAGGACCGCCGGCCACGACGTCCAGGTCCCCTTCACCCCGGGACGCACGGACGCCACGCAGGAGTGGACCGATGCGGAGTCCTTCGCCGCGCTCCGGCCGACCGCGGACGGGTTCCGCAACTACCGCGGCAAGGGCGGTCGGACGCCGTCGGAGCACCTGCTGGTCGACCGCGCGAACCTGCTGAACCTGAGCGCGCCCGAGATGACCGTCCTCGTGGGCGGCCTGCGGGTGCTGGGCGCCAACTACCAGCAGTCGCCGCTGGGCGTCTTCACCTCGGCGCCCGGGTCGCTGACCAACGACTTCTTCGTCAACCTGCTCGACCCGAGCACGGAATGGAAGCCGACGTCCGAGACCGCGGAAACCTTCGAGGCTCGCGACCGGGTCACCGGCGAGGTCAAGTGGACCGGTAGCCGCGTCGACCTCGTCTTCGGCTCGAACTCGGAGCTGCGTGCCGTCGCCGAGGTCTACGCGAGCGACGACGCACGGGAGAAGTTCGTGCGGGACTTCGTCGCCGCGTGGGACAAGGTCATGAACCTCGATCGGTACGACCTCGCTCGACCCGGTGTTCCACGGCGGTGACCGATCCGGTCCGCCGCGGGCCCCGGAACGACGTGGTGCGGTGCCGGCCGGCTCCTTTCACCGGCGGCACATCGGGTACGAACGGTAGCCCGTGGCGGACGAACGGCATGATCCGCCCGGACCGGCGCTCGCCCTTGTCGGTGTGATCCATCCGGCGTAGCGTGCTTATTAAGCAGCAATTTCTCACCCTTTTCGATGTGATTCATCGCGGCCCGGCCTGCTCCTTGACCACGGATTGCTGACGGGCACCGGGTGACGTGAAAAAGAAATTTCGAAATCAATTTTTTCGGCAGCATATTCCTGCCATGCGGAGGTGGGTAACCGGCCGCGGTGTGCCGCGCGCAGCGCAGCCGGTGCGAGGGGACATGGAGATTCGGGATGAGGAGAGTGAAGCCCCGATGACGACCGCGCAGGAGCGGGCCGACCTGCTGGACAAGCTCGGGTTGGCCGCACAGAACAAGGCAGCGCTGGGTCAAGTGCTGGGAACCGGACGCATTGGACAGGCCACCGAGAAATCGGATGGTCACATGGAGGCCACCATTCGCATCAACCCGGATGAGCTGACCTGGGACCCCGACATTCTGGTCATGCCACACGGGGGCGATATCGAGCTCGAGATCGTCAATGACGACATGAACACGCACTGCGCGCTCCTGCCGAGCAATGGCGACCGGAAGTTCATCTGGCTGGTGAATCATTCGCGCGGACACGCGACCCTCAACCTCGACGGACCGGGCTACTACTGGTTCAGCTCACCTACGGGCAATGACGAGGGCCGGGGGCTGACCGGTGCCATCGTCGTCCTGGGGGACGCTCCGCCGGAGGCTCGCCTCGACCGTCCCGAACAGCCGCGGCCGTAGCAGGAAGTAGGAGGTGGAGGAAATGACCGTCGACTACGTGGACGCGGGTGTGGCTGTCGACCAGGGAAACCTGAGCGGCAAGGTCGCGGGCGGGGAGGTCGCGCCGCCGGTAGTGGCCGGAGTCAACTACGAGCGCATACTCAATGCCCGGGATGAACCCCAGAACTGGCTCACCTACTACGGCGCCTACAACGGGCAGCGGTACAGCCCGCTGGATCAGATCAACACGGAGAACGTCAAGCGCATGGTCCCCGCATGGGTCTTCCAGGCCGGCACGACCGGCCTGATCGCGGGCGCGTCGACCTACTCCTTCGAGGCCGCCCCGATCGTCGTCGACGGGGTCATGTTCCTCTCCGGCTGGGACGGCTGGGTCTGGGCCCTCAACGCGAAGACGGGCGTGGAGATCTGGCGGTACAAGCATGCGGTCCCCTTCGACGTCTCCCTGTGCTGCGGGAACGTGAACCGTGGGGTCGCCGTGGCTCAGGGGAAGGTCTTCTTCGTCACGGCGAACGCTCGTGTGCTCGCGCTCGACGCCACCACCGGCAAGCGGGTCTGGGACAAGACCTACGGAGACGTCCGGGCCGGGGAGAGCGCCACGGTCGCGCCGCTGATCGTGAAGAACATGGTCATCGTCGGGAGCTCCGGCGGCGAGTTCGGCGTACGCGGCCACCTCGACGCGTTCGACCTCGAGACCGGTGAGCACCAGTGGCGCCGCTACACGGTGCCGAAGCCCGGGGAGCCCGGCTCGGAGACCTGGCCCGCCGAAGGCGAGGCCTGGGCGCGGGGCGGGGCGAACTGCTGGGTCACCGGCACCTTCGACCCGGAGACGAACCTGCTGTACGTCGGCACCGGCAACCCTGCGCCCGACTTCGACGGAGAGGTACGCGAGGGCGACAACCTCTTCACCGACAGCATCATCGCCGTCGACGTGGACAGTGGTCAGATCCGCTGGCACTACCAGTGCACCCCGCACGACCTGTGGGACTACGACAGCATCGCCGAGTGCATCCTGTTCGAGCAGGACGGACGCAAACTGCTCGGGCACTTCGACAAGAACGGCTACTTCTTCGTCCTCGACCGCACGAACGGTGAGCGGGTCGGGATCACCCCCTTCGTGGACCGCATCACTTGGGGGGCGATCACGAGGGACGGCCAGGTGACGGCCAAGGTGTACCCGGAAAAGGAGGGAGAACCGGTCCACTTCTACCCGGGCCCGGCCGGCGCCAAGGAATGGACGCACGCGGCCTACAGCCCGAAGACCGAGCTCTTCTACGTCCCGGTCCAGGACACCGGAGCCACGGCCACCCGGCGACGCCGGGAGTTCAAGGAGAGCATTCCGTACTGGGGCGCGGGCGTTCAGGTGGACATCGAGGACATGGCCGGGTCCATCAGCGCCTTCGACGCCGGCGGCGAGGAGAAGTGGCGCTGGCGCAACGAACTCCCGATGTGCGCCTCGGTGCTGGCCACCGGCGGTGACCTGGTGTTCGCCGGGGAAGCCTCCGGGGAGTTCAACGCGCTCGACGCCCGCACCGGGGAGCAGTTGTGGCAGTTCCAGTGCGGAAGCGGCCACCACAGCAGCCCGACCACCTACATGGTCGACGGCAGGCAGTACATCGCCGTGCCGGTCGGTTGGGGCGGATGGGCCGAGGGGTTCCTCCCCGGCATGCTCGGCGCGGGGCACGGAAGCGCCCTGCTCGTCTTCGCCCTCCCGGAAACGTCGTAGCGCGTGACCGGTGCCAGCCGCATTCGGCCGGAGAGGAGGTGAATCCATGGAGTCTCAGCTCGCTGTGTGGGAGACGCCCGAGTTCGACGAGATCGCAGTGGCGGCCGAGGTGACCATGTACCTCGATCAGTTGGAGGACTAGGGCCGGACAGGTCCTGGCGGACGGGACGGCGCCGGACGTGGTCCGGCGCCTCCCGACGGCCTGAGACGGCCGACGACGCCTCCCGACGGCCTGAGACGGCCGACGACGCCTCCCGACGGCCTGAGACGGCCGACGACGCCTCCCGACGGCCCGAGACGGCCGACGATCGAGCGGCGTACGTTCAAGGAGAGCGGCGTACGTTCAAGGAAAGCGGCACAGAGGTGGCCATGGACGGCCTCGAGGTCCAGGTGTAGAGCCGTGACGACAACAACCGAGCGAACCGACGCCGACGGCTTCGTCGAGACGTTGCGCGACCACTCGCGGCGGTACCACGACCAGCACTCGTTTCACGTCCGGATGAATGCCGGCGGGCTGAGCCGCCGACAGATCCGGGGCTGGGTGGCCAACCGCTTCTACTACCAGGAGAACATCCCCCGCAAGGACGCCGCGATCCTTTCCAACTGCCCCGACCTGGAGGTCCGCCGCCGCTGGATCCGACGGATCGTCGACCACGACGGCACCGCCGCCGGTGAGGGCGGCATCGAGGCATGGCTGCGTCTGGGCGAGGCCACCGGGCTGACCCGCGAGGAGGTCCGGGACCACCGGCACCTGGTACCCGGGGTGCGGTTCGCCGTCGACGCCTACGTGAACTTCGCCCGGACCCGCCCGTGGGTGGAGGCGGTGGCGTCCTCGCTCACCGAGTTGTTCGCCCCCGACCTGATGGCGGCGCGGCTGGCCGCATTCGAGCGCTGGTACCCGTGGATCGACCCCGAGGGCCTCGCCTACTTCCGCACCCGCCTGGAGCAGGCCCCCCGCGACTGCGAACACGCCCTTGAGGTGGTCACCGCGCACTGTCTCTCCGCCGAGTCGCAGGCGCGCGCCGTCGACGCGCTGTCATTCAAGTGCGACGTCCTGTGGAGCCTGATGGACGCCGTCGACCAGGCCTACCCGGAGTGATCACCATGGACCCCACCCCTACCGGAACGACCCGGACCACTGCCACGACCCGGCCGGGCGCCGGGGTGTCCGGCTCGGACCGGCCCCGGTTGGCGAGCCATGTCCGGCTGAGCTTCTGCCGGACCAGGCAGCGCAAGATCCTGCTGCACCCCGAGACAGTGGTGGTCCTGAACGACAGCGGCGGGGCCATCCTCGAGCTGTGCGACGGGCGGCACACCGTGGCCGAGATCGTGACCGAGCTGGGCGCTCGTTACCAGACCGTCCCCGACGACGAGGTGCGGCAGTTCCTGACCCGGCTCGTCGCCCGGCGCTGGGTGGAGCTCGACGATGGATAGCCCGTTCGGACTGCTCGCCGAGCTCACCTACCGGTGCCCGCTGGCCTGCTCGTACTGCTCGAACCCGCTGAACATGGCCGGGTACCGGGACGAGCTGTCCACGGACGAGTGGCGGCGGGTGCTGGCCGAGGCCGGCGAACTGGGCGTTCTGCAGTGCCATCTGTCCGGCGGGGAACCGCTGCTGCGGCGCGACCTGGTGGAGATCGTGACGGCCGCCCACGACCTGGGTCTCTACACCAACCTCATAACGAGCGCCCTCGGGCTCTCGCGTCCGAGGGCCGAGCAGCTGCGGGCCGCCGGCCTGGACCACGTGCAGATCAGCATCCAGGCCGACGAGCCGACCGTGTCCGACCGGATCGCCGGGACCCCGTCCTTCCGGCGCAAGGTCGAGGCGATGGGCGTGGTCAAGGAGTTGGGCTGGCCGCTCACCATGAACGTGGTGCTGCACCGGTACAACATCGACCGCGTCGCCGAGGTGCTCGGGCTGGCCGAGGAGGTGGGCGCCGACCGGGTGGAGCTGGCCAACACCCAGTACTACGGCTGGGCCTGGCGAAACCGTGACGCGCTGCTGCCGAGCCGGGCCCAGCTCGAGGCGGCCGAGGTCGTCGTGCGGGCCGCCCGCGAGCGGTTGCGGGACCGGATGGACGTCATCTACGTCATCCCCGACTACTACAGCCGCTACCCGAAGCCCTGCATGGGCGGCTGGGCCTCCCGGCAGTTGACCGTGACGCCGAACGGCGACGTCCTGCCGTGCCCGGCCGCGCACTCCCTGCCGTTGCCGCGGGCGAGCGTGCGGGAGGATCCGCTGGAGTGGATCTGGGCCGAGTCCCCGGTGATGACCGCGTTCCGGGGGACCGACTGGATGCCGGAGCCCTGCCGGAGCTGCCCGCGGCGGGAGCTGGACTTCGGCGGGTGCCGCTGCCAGGCGTTTCTGCTCACCGGCGACGCCGCCCGCACCGACCCGGTCTGCTATCTGTCGCCCGACCACGACCTGGTCGCCCGGGCGGTCGAAGCCGCCAACGCCCACCCGCGGGCCGAACTTCCGCTGGTCCCCCGCCCGCACCGGCCCGGTCTGCCCGCCGGGGGAGCCGGCTAGCCGCCGAACCACAACGGCAGCGCCACGGCGGCGATGATCAAGGCAGCCCCGCTCAGCAGGTCCGAGCGGATCCGGATGAGGCGCGCCGCGATCCGCCCGCACTGCAGCCCGACCAGCGACATCACTGCCGTCATGAGGCCGAAGACGGCGGCCGAGAACCATGGCGAGAGCCCTAGGACCCCCAGGCTCGCCCCGGCGAACAAGTTGTCCAGGCTCAGCGTCAGCGGAATGCCGAACAACGCCCACGGGTGGTCCAACTCTTCCGGCTCGGGGTTACGAAGGGCCGAGACGAGGAGATAGAGGCCGTACCCGCCGAGAGCGGCCGCGCCCACCAGATCGGCGACGGCTCCGACGGACTCCCCGATCTGGTGACCGATCAACAGCCCGACCAGGGGCATGACCGCGTCCCACAGCCCGAAGGTCAGCGCGACCTGCACCGCGCGCTTCAAACCGAATGGAACGGTGCCGAGCGCGATCGATACCCGGAAATTGTCGAGACTGAGTACAAAACCCAGGACCAGTATTTCCCAGATCATGACGACGCCGCTGCCCGATGACGACCGGCGCCGGCAGAAATGACTCCGCCTCGCCCATTACTCGTCATAATTGCACATACTATCTCAAATGGTTCGCGTAAGAAACCTGGAAAACCGATTACCGGGATGTTTTCGCCACTCACTCCGCACATCGCACAGGTGGTGCCGGAAGCCGGGATCGCCGACTCCGCTGCCCCGACCGGACGCGGCGGGGCGCGCCTGCCGGGCGGCACATCCGCCGCGTCGCCGCACGGGCCGCGTTGAACGGGGATGCTACGAATAGCTCGCCCGGCCTTGACTGACAGGGACGGGAAACTTAACTTCTGGGGACCCGTTGCCCTTGGAGCGTGCCCATGAGGCCACTTGCCCGCACCGCCGCGCTGAACGGCTACGTCGAGCTGAGCCGGTCCCTCGGTCTCGACCCCCGCGCCCTGATGAAGAGCGTCGGGCTGGACACCGCGGACCTGGCCGTGCAGGACCGGTGGATCTCCGGCACGGCGGTGGTCAGGCTGCTGGAGCTGTCGGCGGCCGCCTCCGAGCGCGAGGACTTCGGTCTGCTGCTGACCGAGCGGCGGCGCTTCTCCAACCTGGGCCCCATCAGCCTGCTCGTCCGTGAAGAGCCCGACGTGCGCAGTGCCCTGGCCTTGCTGATCCGCCACCAGCACACCTACAACGAGGTCCTGCACGCCCGGCTCTCGGAAGGCAACGGGGTGGCCACCCTCAAGGTGGACCTCAGGCTCGGCGAACCACAGCCGGCCCGGCAGGGCACGGAACTCGCCGTGGGCGCGTTCCACCGCGTGCTCAGCGGCTTCCTCGGTCCGCGCTGGCGCCCGTCGGCCGTCTGCTTCGCCCACCCGGCGCCGCGGGACACCGCGGGCCACCGCCGACTGTTCGGGCCCTCGGTGGAGTTCGACCGCGACTTCAACGGCCTCGTCTTCTACGCCGAGGACCTGGACGCCCCCAACGCCATGGCCGACGCCCAGCTACGCAGCTACACCCGGCAGTACTTCGAGCCGATCGCGGCCCCCAGGGAAGCATCCGAGGTGGACCGGGTGCGCGACCTCATCGAGGCGCTGCTGCCGACCGGGCGCTGCTCCATCGAGCAGATCGCCCGCAGCCTCGGCGTCGACCGGCGCACCGTGCACCGCCATCTGGCCCGCTCCGGAGAGACGTTCTCCTCACTGCTCCATTCGACCCGCACCTCGCTCGCGGAGCAGTTCGTCGCCAACCCCAACCGTTCACTGACCGAGGTCGCCACGCTGCTGGGGTTCTCGTCGCTGAGTGCGTTCTCCCGGTGGTTCCACGAGCACTTCGGCGCCGGTCCGCGCGAGTGGCGCAAGAGCCGGGGCGGCCCGGCAGTGCCCGGCGGAAGCTGAGCCCGCGGGACGCACGCGGGCCGTGGCACGGGTGAGCCCGGGCCGCGTGTCCCCGATTGACAAGTCATCTGTCACGACAGGTAAAGCGGCCGCGTGCCGCCCGCCCTACCTTGGCAGCACCGCGCAGGCGGTCGGCCTCCGGAGGGAGCGCCCCGCAACCCCCTGAGGGCACTCCCACCGGACCGGTCCGCGACCACTGGGCCAGTTGTCGCCTCGGCCCGTACTTCCGCCGTCACGGGCCCGACTTCGCGTCGGCCGCCTGCTCCGTGACGCGATCACGTCTACGCCAAGGAGAAGCCCCGTGCATTTCCACGACGACTCACTCTTCCCGGAGAACCAGGAGAAGCTGGTGATCCAGGCAGCGCCGTACGGCCCCGAGTGGCTTCCCGGGGACGCGGACGACCTGCCGCTGACCATGGACGAGCACGTACAGGCGGCCGTCGACTGCCACAACGCCGGCGCGACGGTGCTCCACATCCACGTCCGGGAGCTCGACGGCAAGGGCTCCAAGCGGATGTCGATGTTCAACGAACTGCTCGGGCGGTTGCGCGAGGCCGTGCCGGACATGGTGCTCCAGATCGGTGGTTCGATCTCCTTCGCCCCCGAGGGCGAGGGCGGCGACGCCAAGTGGCTCGCCTACGACACCCGCCACCTGCTGGCCGAACTCACCCCGGCGCCGGACCAGGTGACGATCGCGATCAACACCAGCCAGATGAACATCGTCGAGATCATGAACGAGGACGACCTGGAGGGCACGTCGATCGCGAAGCCGGACTACTACCGGGCGTACCGCGACATGGTCGTGGAGGCCGGTCCGGAGTTCTACCTCGAGCACCTCGAGCGCCTGCGCGCGAACGGCATCCAGCCGCACTTCCAGCTCGCCCACCTGGCCCAGCTGGAGACGGTGGAGCGGCTGATCCGCGCAGGCGTCCACACCGGGCCGCTGATCCTCAACTACGTGGCCATCGGCGGCGGTTTCGCCGGCCGGCACCCCGCCGACCTGGTCGAGTTCATCCGCCGCGTGCCGGACGGCGCCGTCCTGACCATCGAGAGCTCCATGCGCGCGGTGGCCCCGATGAACGCCGTCGCCATCGCCCTCGGCCAGCACGTGCGCGTCGGCAACGAGGACAACCTCTGGCGCGCCAGGGGCGAGCGGATGTCCTCCGTGGCCCAGGTGGAGCAGATGGTGCGGATCTCGCAGGCGCTCGGCCGCGAGATCGCCACCGGCGCCGACGCCAAGCGCATCTACAAGATCGGCGAGTACTACGCGGACGCCGACGAGACCCTCGCCCGCCTCGGCATGATGCCCAACCGCCGTCCGGGACAGCGCGGCTTCATGCTGCGCGACGTCACGGCCTGACCCACCGCCCGGCGTGCAGGGCAGGCCCCGCACGCAGGCGACACCCACCCGCGCGAATCCTTCGGAGCACTCTGTGGCACACGCCGTCCGCTTCCACGAAACCGGTGGCCCCGACGTCCTGAAGTGGGAGGAGGCCGCCGTCGGCGATCCCGGCCCCGGCGAGGTGCGTATCCGGCACGAGGCCGTCGGGCTCAACTTCGCCGACACCTACTTTCGCAGCGGGCTCTACCCGGTCCGGCTGCCCGACGGCATCGGCGTCGAGGCCGCCGGCGTGGTCGAGGCGGTGGGCGACGGCGTCACCGACGTCGCCGAGGGCGACCGGGTGACGTACACCGGAAGTCCGCTCGGTGCCTACAGCACGGAGCGGGTCATGCCCGCCTCGCACCTGATCAAGCTGCCCCACGGGATCAGCTGCGAGACGGCGGCCGCGATGACCATGCGCGGCCTGACCACGGCCTATCTGCTGCGCAGGATCCATCCGCTGAAGGCCGGCGACACCGTGCTGCTGCACGCCGCGGCCGGAGGGGTGGGCCTGATCGTGTGCCAGTGGGCCGCGCTGCTCGGCATCCGTGTGATCGGAACGGTGTCCAGCGAGGAGAAGGCCGACATCGCCCGAGCACACGGATGCGAGCACGTCATCCGCTACCGGTACGAGAACGTGGCCGACCGGGTCCGCGAGCTGACCGACGGCGCGGGCGTCCCGGTCGTGTTCGACAGCGTGGGCAAGGACACCTTCGCGGGCTCCCTCGCCTCACTGGCGCGCCGTGGGCTCCTCGTGTGCTTCGGCACCGCCTCCGGACCCGTGCCGCCGATCGACGCGATGCAACTCGCCCTGCACGGCTCGGTGTTCGTCACCCGTCCCGCCCTGGCCGACTACATCGCCGACCCCGTCGAGCGCGCCGCGCTGGCCGGTGAGCTGTTCGAGCACGTCGCCTCGGGTCGCATCAAGATCGAAATCAATCAGCGCTACGCCCTCGAGGACGCGGAGCAGGCGCACCGCGACCTGGAAGCCGGCCGGACCACCGGGTCCTCCGTCTTCGTCCTGTGAGGGGGCGCACCACGTTCCACCCCAAGGAGTGAGCACCGATGCCAGACACCCTCTCGTCCTCGCGGCGGGCCCCGGCCCCGGTGCGCCCGGGCGTACGCCGCACCTCCCTCACGGCCGAGCCGCTGACCTGCACCATCGGTGCCGAGCTCAGCGGTGTGAGCCTGGCCGACGTGGCCCGTGACGACGACCTCTTCGCCGAGATCAACAACCTGCTGCTGGAGCACAAGGTCCTCTTCCTGCGGGACCAGGACATCTCGCGCGCCGACCACGTCGCGTTCGCCTCGCGCTTCGGCCCGCTGGAGGACCACCCTGTCGCCGGCAGCGACCCCGACCATCCCGGGCTGGTCCGGATCTACAAGGATCTGGACAGCCCGCCGGAGCACTACGAGAACGCCCTGCACACGGACGGCACCTGGCGGGTGAACCCGTCGATGGGCGCCGTACTGCGCTGCGTCGAGTCGCCCCCGGTGGGCGGCGACACGATCTGGGTGAACATGGTCGAGGCCCACCGTCGGCTCCCCGACCACATCAAGGCGCGGATCGAGGGACTGCGCGCCCGGCACAGCATCGAGGCCACGTTCGGCGCCGTCATGCCCGAGGAACGGCGCCACGCGCTGAAGGAGCGGTTCCCGGACGCGGAGCACCCGGTCGTGCGGACCCACCCCGAGACGGGCGAGAAGATCCTCTTCGTCAACGCGTTCGCGACGCACTTCGTCAACTACCACACGCCCGAGAACGTGCGTTTCGGCCAGGACTACGCGCCCGGCGCGAGCCAACTGCTCACCTACCTGATCAGCCAGGCGGCGATCCCCGAGTACCAGGTGCGCTGGCGCTGGAGCCCCAACAGCGTGGCCATCTGGGACAACCGCTCCACCCAGCACTACGCCGTCCAGGACTACTGGCCCGCCGTCCGCAAGATGGAGCGCGCCGGAATCGTGGGCGACAGACCGTTCTGACCTTCCCCTTTCGAGCAGTCGAGGTGATGACAATGGAGTTTCACACCACTGCGCAGTCCACGGCCCCGACATCGTCCGCGTCGGAGTGGCCCGTGTCCAAAGGCTATGCCTGGACGGTCTTCGCACTCGGCTTCGGCCTGCTGCTTTCCGACTACATGTCCCGCCAGGTCCTCAACGCCGTCTTCCCGATGCTGAAGGCCGAATGGCTGCTGTCCGACGCCGCCCTGGGCTCGCTCAGCGGCATCGTGGCCCTGGCCGTCGGCGTGCTCACCTTCCCCATGTCCCTCATGGCCGACCGGTGGGGGAGGGTCCGGAGTCTGCTGCTGGCCGCCACTCTGTGGAGCCTGGCCACGCTGGGGTGCGCCGTATCGGCGGGTTACGGCGAGATGTTCGTCGGCCGTCTCTTCGTCGGCATCGGCGAGGCGGCCTACGGCAGTGTGGGCATCGCCGTGGTCCTCAGCATCTTCCCGGTCAACCTGCGGGCCACCCTCTCCGGTGCGTTCATCGCCGGCGGTGCCTTCGGCTCGGTGCTGGGCGTGGTCGTCGGCGGCGCCGTGGCCCAGGCGGCCGGCTGGCGCTGGGCGTTCGCCGCTATGGGAATCTTCGGCCTGGCGCTCGCCGCCGTGTACGCGGTCGTGGTCAAGGAGAGCAGACTGGCGCCCCGCGGACGCCCCTCCGGCGGCGAGGACGGCGCGGAAGCACGCGGGCGGCTGCGCACCCTGCCCCGTCTCTTCTCGTCCGTCTCGGTCATCAGCGCCTATGTCGGCAGCGGACTGCAACTGTTCATCGCCGGCGCGCTGTTGTCGTGGCTGCCGAGCTTCTTCAACCGCTACTACCACATGGACCCGGCCAGGGCGGGCGGGGCCGCCGGCGGCTTCGCCCTGATCATCGGCCTGGGGATGATCTTCGGGGGCGTGGCCTCCGACCGCATCAGCTCCACCGCCCCCGTCCGCAAGTGGGTCGTCGCGGCCGGCTGCAGCCTCGGCGCGCTCCTCCTGCTGACCCTCGCCTTCCAACTGCACACCGGACCGGCTCAGTTGCTCGTTCTGGCCGGCGGCTGCCTGCTGTCGGCCGGTTCCGCCGGGCCCGCGGCGGCCATGGTCGCGAACCTGACCCCCGCCTCCATAGCGGCGACCGCGTTCGCCACCCTCACCCTGGCCAACAGCCTGCTGGGGCTGGCCCCCGGCCCTGCGGTCACGGGCGCGCTCGCGGACCGCTTCGGCCTGCTGGGTGCCCTGCGCATCGTGCCCCTCGTCGCGGTCCTGGCGACACTGGCCTTCCTCGTCGGCAGGCACTGGTACGAACGCGACCTCCTCCGCGTCGCCGGCCTCGCCACGAAGGCGGCGCCCAAGCACCCCTCGGAGATCCCCTCATGAGCGCCGTGGAATCCACCGTGGTCATCGTCCCCGGTCTGCGCGACCACGCCGCCGACCACTGGCAGACCCTGCTGGCCAGCGTCTCGCCGAGGCCGGACGAGCCGTCCGCACCGTACCCCCGGTGGCCGGGCAACGGCTCAGCCTGGACGCCCAGGTCGGCAACCTGGCCGCGACGCTGGAGCCCCTGGACGGACCGGTCCTGCTGGTCGCCCACAGCGCCGGAGTCATCACCGTGGTGCACTGGGCCCGCCGCCACCGCGCCGACGTGCGCGGCGCGCTGCTCGCCACGCCGGCGGACCTCGAGACACCACTGCCGGACGGCTACCCCGCTCCCGCCGAACTGGCGGGGCACGGCTGGACCCCCGTGCCCCGCGCGCCCCTGCCCTTCCCCAGCCTCGTCGCCGCCGGCGCCGACGACCCGCTGGGCGCACCGGAACGCGTCGCCGAGCTGGCCCGGAACTGGGGCAGCCGCCTCCTGGAGCTGGGCGCGGTCGGCCACCTCAACCCGGCCTCGGGATACGGCGAGTGGCCGCGGGCCGAGGAACTGATCCGCATGCTGGAGTCCCACTCCAGCAGCGCACCGCTCGGGGCGACGCCCCCAGAGGGCACCTGTGCGTCCTGACACCGAACTGCTGTGGACACCGGGGCGCCGCGAGGTGCTGGGGTCGCCGGCATGCCCGGCGCCCGCTGGTCCACCGGAGCCACTTCGCCGCGTCCCGGGCGGCCGATGAGGGCCGACCGGGACGCTGGTCTCAGGCGAGGTCGAACCGGTCGAGATTCATCACCTTGTTCCACGCAGCCACGAAGTCACGGACGAACTTCTCTCCCGCATCCTGGGACGCGTAGACCTCCGAGACGGCCCGGAGCTGGGAGTGCGCGCCGAAGATCAGGTCGACCGCGGTGGCGGTCCACTTGACCTCGTCGGTGCCGCGATCCCGGCCTTCGAAGACGTTCTCGTCCGTAGCCGACGCCTTCCACTCCGTGCCCATGTCGAGCAGGTTGACGAAGAAGTCGTTGGTCAGGACTCCCGGCCGCTGGGTGAAGACACCGTGGGAGGATCCCTTGAAGCCGGTGTTCAGGGCCCGCATGCCGCCGATCAGCACGGTCATCTCGGGGGCGGTCAGCGTCAGCAGGTTGGCGCGGTCCAGCATGAGGGTCTCCGGCGACAGCTTCTCGCCCGCCGGAAGGTAGTTGCGGAAGGCATCCGCCTTGGGCTCCAGTACGGCGAACGACGCCGCGTCGGTCTGCTCCTGCGAGGCGTCCGTACGCCCCGGTGCGAACGGCACCGTGACGTCGTACCCGGCGTTCCTCGCGGCCTGCTCGACGGCCGCGCACCCGCCGAGGACGATCAGGTCGGCGAGGGAGACCCGCGTTCCGCCGGTCTGGGAGACGTTGAAGTCCTGCTGGATCTGCTCGAGCGTGCGCAGTGCCTCGGTCACCTCGGGGAGGTCGTTGAGCTCCCAGTCCTTCTGCGGCGCGAGCCGGATTCGTGCCCCGTTCGCCCCGCCGCGCTTGTCTGTGCCGCGGAAGCTTGCCGCCGACGCCCAGGCGGTGGTGACCAGCTGGGAGACGGAGAGGCTCGAGGTGAGGATTTTGTCCTTGAGGGCGGCGATGTCCTCGTCCCCGACCAGCTCGTGCTCGACGTCGGGAACGGGGTCCTGCCACAGCTGCGGCTCGGGAATCCACGGGCCGAGGTAACGCGAGACGGGTCCCATGTCGCGGTGCAGCAGTTTGTACCACGCCTTGGCGAACGCCACCGCGAGCTCGTCCGGGTTCTCGTGGAACCTCTTCGTGATCGGGCCGTAGACCGGGTCCACCTTCAGCGCGAGGTCCGTCGTCAGCATCATGGGGGCGTGCCGCTTCGACGGATCATGGGCGTCGCGCACGGTGCTTTTGGCCGCGGGATCAGAGGGAGTCCACTGGTGGGCGCCGGCGGGGCTGCTCGTCAGCTCCCACTCGTACCCGTACAGATTGTCCAGGTACCCGTTGTCCCACGTGGTCGGCTCGGTGGTCCATGCGCCCTCCAGACCACTGGTGAGCGCGTGGGGGCCCGTGCCGCTGTTGTATGTGTTCCGCCAGCCGAGGCCCTGCTGCTCGATGGAGGCGGCCTCGGGTTCCGGGCCGATGTAACTGGCTTCGACCGCGCCATGACACTTGCCGAAGGTGTGGCCGCCGACGATGAGTGCGACCGTCTCCTCGTCATTCATCGCCATGCGCCCGAACGTCTCCCGAACGTCCCGGGCGGCAGCCATCGGGTCCGGGTTTCCGTTGGGCCCCTCCGGATTGACGTAGATCAGTCCCATCTGTACGGCGGCGAAAGGACCGGTGAGTTCCCTGTCGCCGCTGTAGCGCTCATCTCCGAGCCATGTGTCCTCGGGCCCCCAGAAGATCTCCTCGGGTTCCCAGATATCCTTTCGTCCGAAACCGAACCCGAACGTCTTGAACCCCATGGATTCCATGGCACAGTTCCCGGCGAATACCAGAAGATCAGCCCAGGAGATTTTCCGGCCGTACTTCTGTTTGACCGGCCAAAGCAGACGGCGCGCCTTGTCCAGGCTCGCGTTGTCCGGCCAGCTGTTGAGGGGGGCGAAGCGCTGTGCGCCGCTGCCGCCACCGCCGCGGCCGTCCTCGATGCGGTACGTTCCCGCGGCATGCCAGCTCATCCGGATGAAGAGCGGCCCGTAGTGACCGTAGTCGGCAGGCCACCAGTCCTGGGATGTCGTCATCACCTCGAAGACGTCACGCTTGAGCGCGTCCACGTCGAGGGTCGCGAACTCATCCGCGTAGTCGAAGTCCTCGTCCATCGGGTTGGATCGGGACGAGTGCTGGTGCAGAACCTGAAGGTCCAGCTGATTCGGCCACCAGTCCCGGTTCGTCCGGGGCCGCCGAGTTGGCGTGGGTGTCGGTGAAGGAATTGCTGGATTCTCGCTTTCACTGCCGGACATGCCCGTCCTTCTTCCTGTCTCGGTGTTCCTTCTGCCGGCTGCCGCTCCTGACGTCGTTGGCTTCGCTGGTGTCGAGCACGTCGACCCACGCAATCAGCGCGCCATGGCGCCCACCGGCTGGAAAATGTGCTGTGCCGCGTCCGTATGGTCGCGCACCGCAGGCCACACCTCTATGAAACACGCAGAGCGCCCCGCACGCAGAGGTGAGAGAAGGGGCGGCCTTTCTGCTCCCGCGCCGATTTGCGACGCAACCCGAATCGGAATACGGCCAGCCCCCGGACTCGCCGCAGCGGCCGGACTGGTGGCCGCCGTAGGGAGGCATCCGCCACAGCGGTTCGGCGTGCGTCTGTCCATGCCCGCCGGCATGCTGCCGGCGTTCTGGGGCGGGGCGGCTGGTCGTACCTGGCGGGCGCGCCGTGATGCTCCGGTGTCGCGGTCCCGCTCACGAGCTCGCGGCCGGTCACGATCTTCGCTCGGGCTGCCGGCCAGGGTCCTGTGGTTGCGAGAGGACCTGATCAGTCCAGATGATCTTGCCGAACCGGGTGTACCGGGTGCCCCAGTGCTGGGCGAGCCGAGCGACGATGAACAGTCCCCGGCCGCCTTCGTCGAGGGTACGGGCATGGCGGAGGTGGGGCGCGGCGGGGCTGGCGTCCGAGACCTCGCAGGTGAGGACCCGGTCCTTGATGAGGCGCAGTCGCACAGGCGGCGTGCCGTGGCGGATGGCGTTGGTGACCAGTTCGCTGACGATGATCTCGGTGGCGAGAGAATTGCCGGTCAAGTTCCAGTCGGCGAGTTGCCGCACCGCTCGGTCACGGGCCGAGGCCACCTCCTCGGGGTGTGGGGGGATGGTCCAGGTGGCGACCTGGACCTCGTCGAGAATCCAGGTGCGGGCCAGCAGAAGGACGGCGTCGCTCTCGGGTCGCCGGGCGGCCTGGAAGGCGTAGACGGCGTCGTCGCGCAGCTCGTTCAAGGGCCGGTCGCGGCGGGACAGCACATGGCGAAGTTGGTCCCTGGCCGTTTCGAGGGGAGTGGTGCGACAGGCCTCCAGGAACCCGTCGTTGTACAGCGCGAGGATGCTGCCTGGGGCAAGCAGCATGTGTGCGGCGACGAACGGCTCCTCCTCGTCGCCCAGGGACGGGCCACGCGGGACGTCGGGAATCTCGCTGGTGCCGTCCGGGTGGACGAGCACCGGAGGCGGGTAGTCGGCACATGCCATGACGCAGTCACCGGCGAGCGGGTCGTACAACACGTACGCGCACGCGGCTTTCAGCGGCTCGTCGCGCAGCGGGTCCGCAGGCGGCAGCGCGGACCGTTCCGCTGCCAGACGGATCACCGTGTCGTTGAGGCGGGCGAGGAGTTCGTCGGGATCCAGGTCCAGTGCGGCGAGGGCGTTGATCGCGGTGCGCAGCTGCCCCATGGTGGTGGCGGTGTGGATGCCACGCCCTGCCACGTCGCCCACAGTCAGGGCGAGGCGGGCGCTGGACAGCGGAATGGCGTCGAACCAGCCTCCGCTCACCTCTGCGGGCCTGTGGAAGTGTGCGAGCTCGGCGGCCGTCTGGGAGGCGTGGCCCTGCGGCAGAAGATGGCGTTGCAGGGTGAGGGCGATGGTGTGCTCGTAGGTGAACCGGCGGGCGTTGTCCAGGCACACAGCGGTGAGCGCCACCAGCTCGCCCGCGAGAACCAGGTCGTCGGCGGTGAAGGGGTCGGGTCGGGTGGAGCGGTAAAAGCCGGCCATGCCGAGTACGGCTCCGCGCAGCACGACGGGGGCGACGATCATGCACTGGACTCCGGCCTCGCGCAGCGCCCGTCCCCGTTCCGGGTCCGCGGCCAACCACGGAGTGGTCTCGTCCAGAGCGACCAGGCGGGGTTCGAGGTCGGTGAGGCTCTGTGTGTACGGCGTGGGGAAGGGAAACCTGCTCGTGTCTCCCCCCGGAATCGCCCGCGAGTGGCCCGTTGCCGGCTTGAAGGCGGCGCGCCGCATCGGCTCGTCACCGAAGAGCGGCCCGAGTGGGGGTTCGTTCCCGCGAACCACCGCGTCCAGGACGTCCACCACCGCCAGGTCCGCGAACTCCGGTACGGCCACGTCCGCGAGTTCGCGGCAAGTCGTGATGACGTCGAGAGACCTGCCGATCTTCCTTCGGGCCGCGTCGCGAACGGTTGCGCGTGCCCGCCCTCGCTCGCGCTCGGTGACGTCGGTCAGGGAGGCCACGGCGCCCAGCACATGACCGTTCCCGTCCCGGAGACGGAACACGGACACCGAGTAGATGTGCTCGGGGCCGGTCTCGGGGGGCGGCCGGCCGCGCACAAGACGGTCGAGGACGGGATCGCCGGTGCGCAACACGGCGCGGACCATCGCCTCCACACCCTTGGGGTCGGCCATGTGCAGGACCTCGGTCACCGGATGACCGAGCAGACCGTCCACCGAGGCGCCGCGCATGCCTCGGGAGGCAGTGTTGATGCGCTCGATGCGCAGGTCCGCGTCCACGACCAACAGCCCGACCGGCGCCTGCGTGAACAGGGCCTCCAACAGCGCCCTTCCGACTTCGTCGCCGAGTTCGCCACCGCGGTTCCCGGCCGCCCACACCCCCCAGGCCACCGTGCCGTCGGCACGCATCAGCGGCTCCACGCGGAGATCAGCGCCCACTGCCGCACCCCACGCATGCGGAACGCATCCCCGCCCCATGGGGGCACCCGTCTGGTCCGCTCCCTTGGTGACGAGGCTCGTCGCAGGGCGCCCCACGACATCGGCCGCTGCCGTGCCGAGCAGACTTTCGGCTTCCCGGCTCCACGTAACCACCACACCGTTCGCGTTCACCACGAACAGGGGATCGCGCCGCCTCACGGCCAGGTCACCTCCGCTGAACGATCCGGCTCCCTGCCCACGCAGAGCCGCACCGATCGCGGCCGCCGCACCGCCGCCTCCCGTGAACTGCACAAGAGATACCGAACTACTCCAGCCTGCCCCCAGCCGTTGCGGTGCGCCACCGCGGGTTCGTACCGTGCAGGTGCGTGGAGCCGGCGCCGCGGCACCGCATTCTGCACCGCGGCACGAGCAGTTCGGCAGCAGTGCCCGTGCCATGTCGCAACAGCGTCAGCGGACGGGTCACCTGGTACAGCAGCGACATCGCCGCCGGTGGGCGCGCCGCGTACGAAGAGGCCCGGCCCGGTGGCCGGGGCCTGTCGTGCGCGGAAGTGCGGAAGGCACCGGCGGTCGTGACCGGTGCCTTTCCGCGTGCACAGCCGCTCGGGGAGCCCTACGGCCGGGCCGCCTACGTGGTGAGGGCCGATTCCGGTCTGCCATCGGGTCCGGGTGGTAGCGGTGTGGACACCTCGTTCTCGGCAGAACGCTGGACGCGAACCCCGATCATGCCGAAGGCGGTCAACGCCGCGGCGACGGCGGCCGCCACACCACACACCAGGAACGCGGTGTTGAAGCCGCTGCCCAGGGCATCCAGGGCCAGGCCGTGCGCTGCCGATCCCGGGGCGCCGGGCGGCACGCTGTTCACAGCGATGGGTCCGCCCACCTCGGCGATTTCGCGCGCCGCGGCGAGCCGGCCGGCGGGCAGCGTCGCGCCGGCCGCCTCGACGCCGCTGTCGCCCAGCCCCGCACCGAGAGGCACGAGATCCGGGACGAGGACGTCGCCCGGCTCTCCCCGCCCACGGCCGGCACATCATCTTCCTGGGCCGCGCCTTGGTCGTAGCGGCCGGCCGGCGCGGCACGGACGGCCGCTGCCAAGCCGTGCCGTCACCGGTCGCACACTCGCCGGGCCACGCGCAGTCCGGCCGACCAGTGGCTGGGAAGGCTGCCTCGCACGCCATGCCCGGCGGGCACGTGGCTGCACTGGCTGCTTTGATGTGGAAATGTGGAAGTAAGGGAGGTGCTGGTCCGTGGCCAGGGCGCTGTCACCCGAGAGCGTGACCGAGCTGACCAGGGCGCTGGACCTGAGCGGGGTCTTCGCCAACGGCACGCTCGGCGGGGTGCTGGCCCGGGGCAGTCGTCTGGACCTGTTCGGCTTCCTGGTCATCGGCATCGTCTCCGGCCTGGGCGGCGGAATCCTCCGCGACACCCTGCTGCAGCACGGCACACCCGTGGCCCTGACCGACTACACCTATCTCACGGTCGCCATCGCCGGCACCCTGCTGGCCTTCGTAGCCGACCTGAGTCGCCCCACCTCCGGTTGGGCCTTCAATCTCCTCGATGCCTCGGCGCTGAGTGTCTGGGCGGTCGCCGGGGCGCAGAAGACACTCGCTGTCGGCCTGGGCTGGCTGCCGGCCGTGCTGTTGGGCACCATCACAGCGGTCGGCGGCGGGGCCATCCGGGACCTGTTGCTCGCTCGGACCCCTTCCATCTTCGGTGGCACCCCGTTGTACGCGACCGTCGCGATTGTGGTGAGCGTGGTGATGGTGGTCTGCAGTCGGCTCGGCGCACCCACCGTAGGAGTCCTGGCCGGCATCGCGGTCGGGATCTCGCTGCGGCTGGCCGCGTTCCACTGGGGCTGGAGGCTGCCCGGCAGCCGCGACTGGCGGCCAGGGTCGTCCAAGGGTCCGAATCCGTGACATCAACGGGCACTGCGCTCACCCGGTGAGAGGGAGGAGTACCCGGCCATGACGCTCAAGGACTCCGCGGATGCCGTGCTGGCCGGGCTCGGTGGCATCCGGGCCGAGCTCGAAGAGGCCTACAAGGACTTGCACGCCCACCCCGAGTTGGGACACCAGGAGCACCGCACCGCGGCCGGTGTGGCGGAACACCTGAGAAACTGCGGCTACCGGGTGCACGAGGGGATCGGCGGCACCGGTGTGGTCGGTGTGCTGGCCAACGGCGAGGGTCCGACCGTTCTGCTGCGGGCCGACATGGATGCCCTCCCGGTCCTCGAGGCGACCGGTCTGCACTACGCCAGCACGGCCGAAGCCACGGACGCCTCCGGCCGGCGGGTGCCCGTGGCGCATGCCTGCGGTCACGACATGCACGTCACCTGCCTGCTGGGAGCGGCGCGGCTCATGGCCGCCGCGCCGGGGGCGTGGAAGGGCACGCTGGTGGCCTTGTTCCAGCCTGCCGAAGAGCCAGGAGACGGTGCTGACCTGATGCTCACCGACCGGCTCTCCGACCGTGTCCCTCACCCGGACGTCGCATTCGCCCAGCATGTGCTTCCCTATCCGGCCGGGCAGGTCGGCACGCGCGCCGGGTCCTTTCTCTCCGCGGCGGACAATGTGAAGATCACGGTGCATGGCCGGGGCGCTCACGGCTCGGCGCCGCAGGCCGCCATCGATCCGGTGGTGATCGCCTCGATGATCGTCGTCCGTCTCCAGACGATCGTCTCGCGCGAGCTGGCCGCCACCCAGCCGGTCGTGGTCACGGTGGGCTCCGTCCAGGCGGGCACGAGCGGCAACGTGATTCCGGAGTCGGCCGAACTGCTGGTGAACGTGCGCACCTACGACGACGGGACCAGGCGGGCCGTGCTGGCCGCCGTGCGGCGCATCGTCCATGCGGAGTGTGACGCCTCCGGAGCGACTCGCGCGCCGCAGATCGAGGAGGGCACCCGCTTTCCGCCGACCGTCAACGACGACGTGGTGACCCGCGAGGTCTCCGCCGCTTTCGCCGCTGTGTTCGAGGAGCGGGCGGTCACTGTCGAGTTGCAGAGCGCCAGCGAGGACTTCAGCCGGATCCCGGACGCCTTCGGCGCCCCGTACACCTACTGGGCGCTGGGCTGTGTCGACCCCGCCACCTACCAGGCCGCCCGGCAGCGCGGCGCCGTGGCCCAGGAGATCCCGGTCAACCACAACCCCCGCTTCGCACCGGTCCTGCAGCCCACACTGGACACCGGCGTCCAGGCGCTGGTCACAGCCGCACTCGCCTACCTCGGGAAAGCGGGTGGCTTGGGCCCATGAGCCCATGAGGCTCACGGCCTTTCACCTTCGATGCCCAGAACGAAGAACGCAATACGCGCATAGCAAGCGGTTCATGTGAGTCAGCCGCGGATGAATGAAGAGCGCTTCTACCTTTATCCCATGCAACGCGTAGCTGCCGTTCTGGATGACGAGGAACGATATACGGCTACCTGCCGTGACTTGGAACAAGCCGGCATCACTCTGTCGGACGTGAACGTGCTCAATGGGCCGGAGGGGCAGCGACTTCTGGACAGCAGGGGAACCTCTCATGGGCTTCTCGGCCGCCTCATGCGTTGGCTGCAGCACGGTGGCTACGAAAGCGAGACGCTGGCGGCCCACTCCGCTGCCTTGAGCCAGGGCAAATGGCTGATCTTCGTTCCGGTCAGGGGCAAGGACGAGGCCAGGCGGACGGTCGACGTCCTCCGATCGCATGGGGGCAGCGATATTTTCCACTTCCGCCGGTGGGCAGTGCAGTTCTTTCCCCCGAATTGACGATCGAAGCCGTAGGCGCCTGACCGCTCTCGCCGGCGGCCACGTCATCGAAGGTTTCCAAGACCTGCAGAAACTCGTCTCGGTCGTCACCGCCATAGCCATCGGACTGGCGCTCTCGGCCGTGCCGGTCGTGCGAAGACGTTTGCGCAGCTCGGAGCCCTGTCGGCGTGCCTCGTGTCAGCAGAGGGTCAATCCACACTCATCTGCGTGGTCCCCGACGCAGGAAGTACCTCACCGCATGCGCGCCAGGGCAGCGCCCGTGGACTTCACCCGCGCGATCCGGTCGCTTCTCGACATCCTCCATTCTGGTTTATTCTTCAACCATAAGGGGTGACGTGAGGAGGTCGCGCCATGACGGAACTCGGACCTGCCGACACGGTCGGCATCCTGCGACAGCCCGGCGTGCGGACACGACGCAGCAGCTCAGGGCTCGGATGGGACCGCCTGTATCTCTCCACTCAGGAGGAGCAGCCCTACCGCGCGGCGTTCGATCCCGCCCCCACCCACCTGCTGATCCTGCACCTCAGCGGCCCCGTCAGCGTAGGGCGTGGGCAGGGTCCGGACAGACGGACACGGGCGATCCCGGCCGGTGGGCTGTTCCTGCAACCGGCCGGCCGGACCCTCGCGGTCGAGCTCGGCGGCCGGCTGGAGACGATCCACGCCTACCTCACGGACGACACTCTGCGCGACGCGAACGGCGGGCGGCCCGTCGAGCTGTCCGAGGAGCTCGGGGCCAGCGACCCACTGGCCGAACAGCTCATGCTCGCGCTGGAGGGCGCCGTCCGGTCCTGGGAGCCGTCTGCCCGCACATACACAGACCACCTCACCGGGATGCTCGCCGCGCAGCTCGTTCGCCGTCACGGCGTCAGCGCGACGACCGCACCCCCGCCCGACCGGTCCGGGCTGTCCGACCGGCAGCTGACCGCCGTCCGTGAGCTGATGGAGCAGCGCCTTGCCGAACCGCTGCCGATTGCCGACCTTGCTGCCTCGGCCTCGCTGAGCTCGAGCCAGTTCACGCGGAGGTTCCGGGCGAGCACGGGCCAGTCGCCCCACCAGTTCCTGCTCAAGCTGCGTCTGGAAGCCGCGTGCCGGCGCCTTCGCACAGGTTCCACCCCGATCGCGGAGGTGGCCGCCGCCTGCGGGTTCTCCCACCAGGAGCACCTCACCCGGGTGATGCGCGCCCGGCTGGGCACCACCCCGGCCGCGCTGCGCCGGTCCGGCTGAGGCGGCGGGCCCGCCGCCTCAGCGTTCCAGTACGAGTGCCAGTCCCTGGCCCACCCCGATGCACAGCGCCGCCAAGCCCGTGCCGGAGCCCGCGGCGGCCAGCTGGTGCGCGACCGCTCCGGTGATGCGGGCGCCCGACGCGCCCAGCGGGTGGCCGATGGCGATGGCGCCGCCACGCGGGTTGACCACCTCCGGGTCCAGTTCCGGCAGTGCGGCCAGGCAGGCCAGCGCCTGGGCCGCGTAGGCCTCGTTCAGCTCGATCGTGTGCAGATCACCGGGAGCGACCGCCGCCTTGGAGAGCACCTTGCGGATGGTCTCGACCGGTCCGAGCCCGAAGTGCTGCGGTTCGATGCCCGTCACCGCCGCCGCACGAACCCGGGCCAGGGGCTCGCGCCCGATCGCCGCGAGCCCCTCCTGGTCGGCGAGCAGCAGCGCGGCCGCCCCGTCGTTGAGCGGCGAGGCGTTGCCGGCCGTGATCGTGCCGTCCGCGGTGAAGGCCGGCTTGAGCCGAGCGAGTGCCTCGACGGAGGTGTTGTCCCGGATGCCTTCGTCGCGGGTCAGGTCCACGCCGTCGACGGGGACGACCTCTCCCGCGTACAGGCCCTCGCGCCAGGCACTGGCGGCGTTGCGGTGGCTGTCCAGGGCGAACGCGTCCTGTGCCTCCCGGCCGACGGCGTACTTGGCGCCCACCAGCTCCGCGCTCTCGCCGAGCGGGATGGTCCACTCCACCGGCATCCGCGGGTTCACCATCCGCCAGCCGAGCGTCGTCGAGTACAGCTGCTGGTCCTTCACCGGGAAGGCCCGATCCGGCTTCGGCAGCACCCAGGGTGCGCGGCTCATGGACTCGACACCGCCCGCCACCGCGATGGACGCGTCGCCCAGCGCGATGGCGCGGGCCGCCTGGATGACGGCTTCCATGCCCGATCCGCACAGCCGGTTGACCGTGGCGCCGGGCACGGCGACCGGGAGTCCGGCGAGCAGGACGGCCATGCGGGCCACGTCGCGGTTCTCTTCGCCCGCGCCGTTCGCGTTGCCGAGCAACACGTCGTCGATGCGCGACGGGTCCAGGCCGGGACTGCGGTCGACGAGGGCGCGCAGCACACCGGCGGCGAGGTCGTCCGGGCGTACGCCGGCGAGGGCACCGCCGTAGCGGCCGAAGGGGGTACGGACGGCGTCGACGACGTACACGTCACGCGGTCGCTCGATCATCGGATGCTCCCACAGGTCTATCGATGGAGGGCCAGGGGTGTCCGGACGGCGACCTGATCGGCCGTCACGCCCGGTGCGAGTTCCACGAGTTCGAGCCCCTGGGGCGTGACGTCGAGAACGCACAGGTCGGTGATGATCCGGTCCACGCAGCCGCGGCCCGTGAGCGGCAGCGTGCACTCCTGAACGAGCTTGGAGGTGCCGTCCTTCGCCATGTGCTCCATGAGCACGACGACCCGGCCGGCGCCGTGGACGAGGTCCATCGCGCCGCCCATCCCCTTGATCATCTTTCCGGGGACCGCCCAGTTGGCGAGGTCGCCGCGGGCCGAGACCTGGAGCGCGCCCAGGATGGCGGTGTCGATGTGGCCGCCGCGGATCATGCCGAAGGAGAGCGAGGAGTCGAAGGAGGACGCTCCCGGTCGTACGGTCACGGTCTCCTTGCCCGCGTTGATGAGGTCGGCGTCGACCTCGTCGGGCGACGGGTAGGGTCCGACGCCGAGCAGCCCGTTCTCCGAGTGCAGGACGACGTCCACGCCCGGCGGCAGGAAGTCGGCCACGCGGGTGGGCAGCCCGATGCCCAGGTTGACGTAGTCGCCGTCCCTCAGCTCGCTCGCCGCGCGCGCCGCCATCTCGGCCCTGCTCCAGCTCATCGCTCGCGCACCGTCCTCTTCTCGATTCCCTTGTCGGCCGCCTGCTCGGGGGTCAGCGCCACGACACGCTGCACGAACACCCCTGGCAGATGGATCTCGTCGGGGCTGAGGACGCCCGGCTCGACCAGTTCCTCCACCTCGGCGACGGTGACGCGTCCGGCCATGGCGGCCAGCGGGTTGAAGTTGCGCGCCGCGCGGCGGAAGACGAGATTTCCGTGGCGGTCTCCACGGGCCGCCCTGATCAGCGCGTAGTCCGTGACGATGGCGTGTTCCAGGATGTGGTCCACGCCGTCGAAGGTCCGCACCTCCTTGGGCGGCGAGGCCACGGCGACCGAGCCGTCCGCGGCGTAGCGCCAGGGCAGTCCGCCGTCGGCGACCTGCGTGCCGACGCCGGCCGGGGTGTAGAAGGCCGGGATGCCCGCGCCGCCCGCCCGCAGCCGCTCGGCGAGCGTGCCCTGCGGCGTCAGTTCGACCTCCAGTTCGCCCGCGAGGTACTGGCGGGCGAACTCCTTGTTCTCGCCGATGTACGAGCCCGTGACCCGGGCGATACGGCCCGCGGCCAGCAGGATGCCGAGGCCGCGGCCGTCGACTCCGCAGTTGTTCGACACGATCCCCAGATCGCTCGCCCCGCTCTCGTACAGAGCACCGATGAGCACCTCCGGGACGCCGCTCAGCCCGAAGCCGCCGACGGCGAACGACCGTCCGTCCGTCACATCCGCCAGGGCCTCTCGGGCCGTGGCCATCACCTTGTCCATGCCGTTCTTTCCTACCGGGCCAGCACCCGGCGCAGCGCGCCGAGCAGTTCGTCCTGGGCCGACCGAGCGCTCTCGGGGGCGGTGGCGCGGCGCCAGGCGACGTAGCCGTCCGGACGCACCAGCAGCACCCCGTCCTCGGCCATCTCGCTGACGCGGCTCCATTCGCCGTACGCGTCACGGCAGTTGTCGTCGCCTACGCGCACCACCCGCAGCGGCACACCGAGTTCCGCCTGGCAAGCGGTCGCGGCCGTGTCCCAGACGCCGCCCGACAGGCCGGCCAGCACGGTGAAGGTGCCGCGCCCGACGACGTCCAGCGTGGACACGCGCTCGCCCTGCCCGTCGACGAGCCACGCGTGCGGCAGTTTCGCGCCGGGTCGGGTGGTCGGCTGGTGCACCAGCTCCCGGTCCTGCTCCCAGACTTCGTCGGGTCCGTCGTCGGGCAGCACCGCGGAGGAGACGTAGCGCTGGTTCATCTCGACGCCGTGCGCGTTGAACTCGTAGTTCTTGAGCTGGATCGCCTCTTCGAGCAGGCGCCGCTTCTTGGCGCCCTCGGGGGTCGGTGCGCCTATAGCCGTGAGCCCGTCGGCTATGGCCTTGTCGTCGCCGCCACCACCGATGCCGAGCACCTCGAAGATCGGACCGAACTGGTCACGGCTGAGGTTGGCCCGCTCGACGATCTGCCGTCCGACGGGGGCCCGTTCGGCGGAGTAGGTGTCGAGCAGCTCGGGGCCGGCCTCGCCGCGGACCACCATCGCGAGTTTCCAGGCGAGGTTGTAAGCGTCCTGGACGGAGGTGTTGGAGCCGAGCCCGTTGGACGGCGGATGACGGTGCACCGCGTCGCCCGCGCAGAAGACCCTCCCGGACGAATAGGCGGAGGCGTAGCTGTGGTTGACGGTCCACAGCGAGGTCGACGTGATCTCCACCGGCAGGTCGGGGTCGCCGATGAGGTCGCGCACGATCTGCCGCGCCGACTCCTCGTCCACCTCCGGCGGCGGCCGCTCGATGTCGTACCCCCACACCAGCAGCCACTCGTTCCACGGACGCACCATGCGCACCAGGCCCATGCCGATGCCGCCCGTCTCCGCCCCGGGCTGCAGCACCCAGTACAGGACGCTCGGCCGGTGGGCGCAGTACCGGGTGAGGTCGGCCTTGAAGACGATGTTCATGCTGCCGGCCTTGGCCATACGGCCGTCGAAGGGGAGGCCGAGCTGCTCGGCGACCGTGCTGCGCCCGCCGTCCGCGCCGATCAGGTAGCGGGCCCGTACGGTGAACTCGTCGCCTCGGACCCGGTCGCGCAGCAGCGCGGTGACGCCGTTCTCGTCCTGGGTGAAGCTGAGGAACTCGGTGTCGTAGCGCACCTTGGCGCCGCGGGCCGCCGCGTTGTTCACCAGGATCGGCTCCAGGTAGGTCTGCGGCAGATCGATCATCTCGCAGGGGCTCTGCGACGCGTATTCGCTCGCCGTCGCGGGCCCCGTGCCCCAGCTGCGGATACGGCCGATCTCGTGCCCGGTCAGCGCGGTGCACAGCACCGTGTCGCCCATGAGGTGGGACGGGCTGCCGAGGGCCAGCGCCTCGGACTCCACCTGCAGGTCGCGCAGGACCTCCATGGTGCGCTGGTTGGTGATGTGCGCCCGCGGCGTGTTGGCCAGCCAGCCGTACTTCGTCACCAGCAGGCTGCGGATGCCGTAAGTGGCCAGCAGCAGTGCGGCGGAACCGCCGGCGGGGCCGCTGCCGACGACGAGGACATCGGTGTCGTACATGTCGTGCGCTTCGGTCGTGGTCATGGGTGGGCGCTCCTCGGTCATCCGGCCAGGGGGGCGAGACGGAAGGTGTATTCGAGCCGGCGCCACTCGCCGTCGACCCGGCGGCCGTCGGGGGTGGGGCCGGACTGCGGCGCGAAGTCGACGACGAGCTCGTCCTTGACGCCGAAGACGGTGTCGCTGTCCAGGTAGGAGCCGCCCGACACGAACAGCTGCGTGACGAGCCGGCGGTGGCCGGGCGCGTCGATCATGAAGTGGAGGTGCGGGGCCCGGAAGGGATGGCGCCGGACCGCGGCGAGCATCTGCCCGACCGGCCCGTCCTGGGGGATCGGGTACTCCGAGGGCAGGATGGACCAGAACGTGATCCGCCCGTCGGTGTCCGTGCCCAGCCGGGCCCGCAGCACCGGCCCCTCCAGGTCCGGGAGCTGGACATCGTAGAAACCGTCCTCGTTGGACTGCCACACGTCCACGACCGCGTCCTTGACCGGCTCACCGTCGGTGTCCGTGACCCGCACATCCACCCAGAGCGGGGTGCCGGGCAGCCCTCCGGAGATGTCGGCGCCGTGCGGGGTCTCGGGCGGGCCCTCCACGTAGAAGGGGCCGAGCACGGCGGACGGAGTGGTGCTGGGCGTACGGGAGTTGGTGAGCAGATCCACGGCGCTGGAGACGCCCAGCGTGTCCGACAGCAGCACGAATTCCTGACGGGTCGGGCTGCAGATCCCGCCGGTGCGGGTGAGGAAGTCGATGGCGTACTGCCATTCGGCATCGGTGACTTCGTTGGTGGCGACGAACGTGTGCAGACGTCGGACCAGGTCGCTCAGCAGGTCGCGCACCCGCGGGTTCGGGGCCTGTGCGAAGCTTGCCACGACCTGTTCGGTGAGCCGGGCCAGCCTGGCTTCCGTGGCGGGAGGACCCTCGGGCCGGCGCCCGTGCCAGGCGTCGGCCAGCAGCTCCGCGATGCCCTCCGTGGTCAGCTCGCGCGGGTTCGGGTACGGCGTCGAGGTGGCCAGCTCGGCCGCGCCGGCGAGGCCTGACTCCGGCATGCCGAGGCCGCGCAGCGAGGCGGGGCCGCCCAGGGAGGCGACCAGGTCGTACACGCCGCTGGGGGCGTCGGGCACGCCCAGGGCGTCGGCGATGCGGCGCATCACGCCGGGCACCGCGGGCGCGTTGTAGGCCATGGCGTGCGGCAGGACGACGGTGTGGGTCTCGGCGTGCGGCAGATCGAAGCTGCCGCCGAGGGTGTGGCACAGCTTGTGGTGCAGGCCCATACCCACCGTGGCGAGGCAGGTCCCGGCGAGCCAGGCGGCGTGCAGCAGGTCGGCGCGCGCCTCCGGGTCGGCCGGGTCGGCGACGAGGCGGGGCAGCGCCCGCGCGATGCGGGAGATCGCGTCGAGGGCCTGCCGGTCGGTGACCGGGTTCGCGTCGGCGGAGTACAGGGCCTCGACGGCGTGGGCGAGCGCGTTGACGCCGCTCGTGACCGTCAGGGAGAGCGGCAGGGTGAGGGTGAAGTCGACGTCGTAGATGACGGTCTCGGGCAGGATGTCGGGAGACGACTGGGTGACCTTGCGTCCGTCCCGGGTCTCGCCGAGGACGGGGGTCACCTCGGAGCCGGCGTACGTGGTCGGCAGGATTACCTGCGGCAGCCCCGTGCGCAGGGCCAGCGCCTTCGACAGACCCGTGGTCGAACCGCCGCCGACAGCGACGATGCAGTCCGCGGAGGACTCCCTGAGCACGCCGAGAGCCTGTTCGGTCACCTCCACCGGGGTGTGCATGGCCGCGCCGTCGAACTCCGCCACCAGGAGGCTGCCGAGCGCCTGGCGAACCCTTGCGGAGGCCGCCGCGAGGGGCCCGCCGGCCAGCAGCAGCACCCGGGAGCAGCCGAGCCGATCGATCTCCTCACCGAGGCGGCCGACGGTGCCGGCACCGAAGACCACCCGCGCGGGGTGGGATGTGTGGACGAACGTCTGCATTGAACTCTGCCTCCGCGTGTCATCCGGTCGCTTCGGTCGCTTGAGTCACCGAGTATGTGTGTGACGTTCGCGTGAACTCCTGCACGATCCACGCGGCCCACTGCACGAAACACGCGTGTGTGCCGTGGCGGGCCGCCTGGAGGGGGAGGCGGTTCCAGATGTGCTGTACGTCGGTTCCTCGCCGCAGGCGACCGCACCGGGCGCGTCCGACGGCGCTCCGCCGATATCGCGAGCCGGACCTCCTCGGGACGGTCCTCGTCGTCCTCGACCGGCGCTGCAGCCGGCGCGGAGCGAACCGTTCGAACCGGAACACGAGGCCTTGGTCGCGCGCTCACTCGCCGTCGGGACACCGGCGATGAGCGACGCCCGGCCACAGCCGTGCACCGCGGTTCGCCCTGAAGATCTGCGCGTCGTTCGCCGGCCGGACCTTTCGCAATGAGGTGTGCGCACGCGCGGCGTTGAAGGTCGGGCTGAACCGGCCCATCACGTTCGCCGGACGCCTGGCGTGCCCGCTCCTGGTGCAGGTCGGCGCGAACGACCGCATCGCGCCGTCCGGCGCAGCGCCACGGACCGCCGAGAAGGCCGGTCGGTGGGCGCAACTGCGCGAGTACCCCGTGGACCATCTGGACGTCGAAGGTCCCTGGCAGCAGCGAGCGCTGGCCGATCAGCTCCACTTCCTCACTCGCGCGCTCCGTCCGGCGAGGGCCTGAAAGCGCCTTTCGAGAGAAGCACCCTTTCGGTTTTGTCTCTTCAGAAGTGCCTTTCGACCAAAGGAGTTGGGATGAGCATGTACGACTACGTCATCGTCGGCGCGGGATCCGCGGGTTGTGTGCTGGCGGCACGCCTGTCGGAAGACCCCACGGTCCGGGTCGCGTTGATCGAGGCAGGTGGTCCGGACACCGCGGAGGAGGTCCACATTCCGGCCGCCTTCCCCCAGCTGTTCAAGTCCGACCTGGACTGGGACCTCGACACGGACCCGGAGCCGGGGATCAACGGCCGGCGGACCTATCTGCCCCGCGGCAGGATGTTCGGCGGCTCCAGCTCGATGAACGCGATGATCTACATCCGGGGTAGCCGCGCCGACTACGACGGTTGGGCATCGGCCGGGGCCACGGGCTGGTCGTACGACGAGGTGCTGCCGTACTTCCGGCGCTCCGAGGACAACGAGCGCGGCGAGGACGCCTTCCACGGAGTGGGCGGACCGTTGACGGTCAGCGACGGCCGGTCGGAGCACCCCCTCTCCTCGGCCTTCGTGCAGGCCGCGGTGCAGGCCGGGCACAAGCCGAACGACGACTTCAACGGCGAGACGCAGTTCGGTGTCGGGCGCTACCAACTGACCCAGCGCGGCGGCATGCGCTGCAGCGCGGCGGTCGCCTATCTGCACCCGGTGCTCGAACGCCAGAACCTCACCGTGCTCTCCTCGGCCCGCGCCCACCGTGTGGTGATCGAGGGCGGCCGCGCGAGGGGTGTGGAGGTGGAGCGGGGCGGCACTGTCGAGGTCGTCCACGCCGAGCGCGAGGTGATCTTGTCCGCGGGCGCCTACGAGTCCCCGAAGCTGCTGATGCTGTCCGGCATCGGGCCCGCCGCCGCGTTGTCCGCCTTCGGTATCGACGTCGTGCGCGATCTGCCGGTCGGCCGGGGCTTGCAGGACCACTACATGACCCTGCTGAACTTCCGCACCGACGTCGAGTCGCTGTTCAGCGCGGCGAGCCCGGAGAACGCCGCGCTGTTGCAGAGCGAGGGGTGCGGCCCGCTGACCTCCAACATCGGCGAGGCCGGTGGCTTCTTCCGCAGCCGCGACGGCCTGGACGCCCCGGACCTGCAGTTCCACGCGGCCCCCGTGCTCTTCCACCAGGAGGGGCTCGGCCCGGTCACCGAGCACGGCTTCGCCTTCGGCCCGTGCGTGCTGGCCCCGACCAGCCGCGGAGCCGTGACCCTGAGGTCTCCTCGCCCGGACGTCGCGCCCCGGATCGTGCACAACTACCTCACGACCGCCGCGGACCGGGACGCGATCGTCGCCGGGCTCCGGATCGCCCTGGAGATCGCCGCGCAGCGGGCCGTGACCGATCTGGTCACGGGAGCGTACGGCGACGCGCCGGCCTCGCACTCGGACGCGGACCTGCTTGCCTGGGCCCAGCGCTCCGGGCAGACGCTGTACCACCCGACGTCGACCTGTGGCATCGGATCGGTGGTCGACCCGGAGCTGCGCGTGTTCGACGTGGCGGGCCTGCGCGTCGTCGACGCCTCCGTCCTCCCGTCGGTGACGCGCGGGAACACCAACGCGCCCACGATCATGGCCGCGGAGAAGGCGGCCGACCTCATCAGGGGAGCCGGGCGATGACGAGCCCGCTGCCGGCCACCGACGGCACATGGAGCGGGCCTGGCGCGACGACCGAGCCAGGCCCGCCCACCCCGCAGCCGCCCTATGTGACGTTCCGTGCCGACCGAGTCGCGACGTGGAGAAGGTGCTCCAAGGGGCCGCGCCGAAAATGACGGGTCCATACGGTCGCCAGGAGCGTGGCGGCTGCAATGAAGCCGAGCAGCACTGGCATGGCGGACAGGGTCTCGCCTTCGATCGCGGGCACGTACCAGACATCTCTGAAGAACCACAGCGCGACGATGTGCAGGACGTACACGGTCAGCGCTGTCATGCCGACCGCGGCAACGGGTGCGGCCAGGCGGGTGAGGCGCGGCATCCGGTCGGCCACGGTCAGGCACACGGCGACCACGGCGAGGGCGACTCCGGTGTTGCCGACGATGGAGAACGTCGTCTGGCTGTGCGGTGCGGCCACCAGCAACCAGGCGAGCGGGGTGTGCCCCTCGGGCTCGCCGACGGTGTCGGACCACCAGGCGGACGATGCCGAGCGGGCGCCCGTGGCGGAGGCGACGGTGGACAGGGCGTGGGGGACCAGACGCAGGGAGAGCCAGGAGCCGCCGTAGCCCAGCAGGGCGAGCGCCCCGCCGACGAGCGCGAGCCGGACCCTGATGCCTGGCCGGGTGAGGTCGAGCCGCGCCACTGCCATGCCTGCGACCAGGAACGGGAACCAGGTGAGCACCGGATACTCACCCGTGAACAGAAGTTCGATAACTCCGTCCGTACCGCTGATCAGGGCCAACGGGTCGTGGGCAGTGAAGGCGTCCGCCCAGTTCCCGTCCTCGATGGACGTTCTGACCGTGTAAAGGACCTGGGGCAGGACCACCGCACTCGCGACGGCGATGAGGGCGAGCGACCCCGCCCGCAACCGGTACAGCGGAAGGACTGCCAGGAAGAGCAGTCCGTAGAAGCTGAGGATCACGGCGACGTCGGTGTCCAGGGCGGTCAACACGTAGCCGAGCGCCAACAGGACGACGGCGCGGATCACCACCCTGGCTACCGCCTGACGGCCCGCGCGCCCGGTACGGGGATGCGGGCGGCCGGTGATGATGATCAGCGAGAAGCCGGCGAGGAGTGCGAAGAGGGTGGAGCAGCGACCACGGGCCGTCTCCAGCAGGAATCCCACCGGACCGCCTACCGTCACATCGGGCCCGACGTGGGCGGAGTACATGCCGAAGACCGCTAGGCCGCGGGCCAGGTCGATACCGATCAGCCGCGCGGCCGAGGTCCTGTCGGTGGGGGCGGAGGAGTGATCTTCCTCAAGCGACGGTGTCACCTCTGTCGGCTCGACCGCCGGTGCTGTCTGGGTCATGCCTTATGGGTTCACCGTCGGACCGCCTCACCCACTCCGGTGACCTTCCGAAAACACCCCACCGGCCGGTCGGGGCCACCCCTGCCTGTCGGCCGGGGCCACGCTGCCAATCGGCGGGAATTCCGTCCCGGCCGCCCGACGACGGCCCGCGCCGGGGTACGCATCGTAGGGGGACATGCGACGAGCGGGGCGCAGGTGATCCGGGTACTGGTGGTCGATGACGAAGCCTTGATCCGCACGGGCTTCACGCACATCCTCGATGCGGCGGACGACATCGAGGTCGCCGCGGCGGTACCCGGCGCTGAGGCCGTCCGTACGGTGCGGGAGCTGCATCCCGAGGTAGTTCTGCTCGACATCCGGATGCCGGACGTGGACGGGCTCACCATTCTCGCCGAGCTCCGACGCATGCCGCAGGCTCCGGTGGTCGCCATGCTCACGACGTTCGACGCCGACGAATACGTGGCGACCGCCTTGCGTTCGGGCGCGGCCGGATTCGTACTCAAGGACACCGACCCCGAGCAGCTTCCCCAGCTGGTGCGCCTCCTGGCCGAAGGCGGGACCGTCCTGTCATCCAAGGTCACGCGCCGGGTGGTGGACGGCTACCTCGACAACGGTGTCCGCGAGCCCACCGCTGTCCGCCTCGCGGCCCGGCTGACCGAGCGCGAGCGTGCCGTACTGGTCCTCATGGCCGAAGGACTCGCCAACCCCGACATCGGCGAACGGCTGCATCTGAGCACCGGCACCGTCAAGGGCCATGTCACCAACGTGCTCGGCAAACTGGAGGTCGGCAGCCGCGTCCAGGCGGTGCTGGTCGCCGAGCGTGCGGGTCTGCTCGCGCTTTCGCAGGACGATGGCGCGCGGTGAGCTCCCGACGGCCGCCGGCTCTGCTGTTCGACATCGTCCTCGTTGGGCTCGCGCTGGCGGACGGATGGGTCAACGTCGGCGTCGCGGATCAGCCGGCGGCAGCCTGCGCACTGCTCGGCGCCCTTGCCCTCCTGCTGCGCCGCCGCCTGCCCCTGACGACCTTCGTCCTCACGCTCCCCACCGCCCTGATCACCGACGCGGTGGTCGCCCCCACGGCCGCGCTGTACACGCTCTCCTCGCTCAGCCGCCACCGTCTCCTGCTGGCCGGCTGTGCCCTGACGTACGCGGTCATCGACTTCCTGCCCTGGCCGTGGTCGGCCCTGGACGCCACAGAGCTGTCCCGGACGAGCACCCTGTTCCGCCTCAGCTTCGACCTGGCAACCGCGGCCGCTCCCGTCTTCCTCGGCCAACTCGTCCAGGCCCGACGCGAACTGTCCGTGCGGCTCGCCGACATCAGCGAGGCTCGCGAGCACGAGCGGCTCCTGACCGCCCAGAGCGTTTTGGCGAAGGAACGCGCGCAGCTGGCCCGGGAGATGCACGACGTGGTCTCCCATCAGGTCAGCCTCATCGCCGTGCAGGCCGGCGCGCTCCAGGTGAGCAGTCAGGACGCCGAAGCGAGAGAGGCTGCGGCCGCCATGCGCTGCCTCAGTGTGCAGACCTTGGACGAGCTGCGGCAGATGGTCAGTGTCCTGCGGGCCTCCGGCAGCAGTCCCACGGAGCTCACCCCCCAGCCGTCCCTCGCCGACCTGCAGCGTCTGGTCGACGCCAGCGGCATCGAGACGAGGCTGGAAACCCACTTGCCCGACAACCTTCCGCCCACGGTGCAGCGCGCCGTCTACCGCACCGTCCAGGAAGCATTGACCAACGTCCGCAAACACGCTCCCGGCGCCAGTGCGACAGTCCGCATCAACCACAGAGACGGTGCCCTCCGTGCCACCATCACCAACACCGCCCGCACCCGACCCGCGTTCCCCCTCCCGAGCGCCCACCACGGCCTGGTCGGCCTGGCGCAACGAGCCGAACTCCTCGGCGGCACCGTCACAGCCGGTCCCACGCCCGAAGGGGGCTACGAGCTCTGCCTCGAACTGCCCGTCGAGCGGAACCGGTGACCGCGCCTGCCGACATGCCCGCCCGCCGGCTCGTCGGCCGCACACCGCCGGTCTGCCCCGTCTGTCCCGGCTCCCGGTGCTTCTCGCCCCCTGGCCTGCCGGCTCGGTACGGTGGCTGGTCTCCAGTCAGCGGTGGTCGCCTTGGGGGTGATCGCCTTGGGAGCCGGGCTGCCGGCGGTGCGGCTGTGGCCCACGAAGGTGCCGGTCCTCGTCGAGCAGGCGCACGCCGGTCTCCGCGACGGTCACCCGCGCTTCGAGGCCGTCCGGGTGCCCGTCGGCTGGCGGCACAGCCACCGACAGCCACCGACAGCTTGCCGAAGGCCTCCAGGCGCACCGGTAAGAGCGGCGGCGATCAGTCCCCTGCGGCCCGCCGGATCCGCCGGGACCCGTGTCCGGCATACGGATGGCCTGCAGCACGTTGCCAGGTTGGGTCTCCTGCGTTTCCTGAGCCGCCTCTCGGCCAGGAGCAGGTGTTCGCGCGCAGGGGCAGACCTCCAGGTGGCAAGGCCGGTGCCGGCCAGTTGGCGGGTTGTTCCCGACTCCTGGCGGATGGCCATGGCAGGAGCTTGCGGGGACTCTGAGTAGGCGACACGCGTGTCGACCGCTCGTGTTCCGCGACGTGGAGCCTGCGGCCATGACGGGCCCCGACTCCTGCGGCGAGGGATGTCACCAGGACATCCGGGCCCACGAGGAGGGCAGCTGCATGACGATCCGCCTGACACGCTTCACCCGAAGAAGGGAGGTCCACGCTTCGGCGGGCCGCGCGATCACCACATCGCCGAGGAAGTCCCCGCAGACCTGGCCGAGCGACTCCGAGAGGCCTGGGCAACCGCAACCACCCACTGCTCCACCGGTCGGCGAAGTCGTACGGGACAGCGGCGGGTGTGACGCGGACGGCGCCGCGCCCCACGATGGGGAGCAGTGTCTTCCCGTGGGAGTCTCCGGCCTCGAAACGCCGGTGTCAGCGCCGTGCGGCGACGTCCGCGACCGCGCGAGCGGTGGCTCTCCGGGAGCCGGACGGCCCGGGCCACCGCTTGTCGGGATCCCGCAGTGGTGCCTCACGGGGACAGGGAACCGGTCGGGTCGAGCCACTCGTCGGCGCCCCGGCCCAGCAGTTCGTGCAGCAGCGGGGTCGCGGGCAGTGCGGGGTGGAGGTACACACGCTCACGGCGTTGTCCGACCGCGGCCAGCATCGTCCGGAAGGTGGTCCTCGCCGCCTCGGCACGCCCGCTGTCCACCTGCGCCTGCCCCAGCAGGCCCAGGTGGAGGGGGTGTCGTACATACGTCCCGGACCGACCCAGTTCAGCCAGTGAGGTGTGTATGAGGGTCAGACCGTCGTCGGGGTCTCCCGCCTGCGCCAGGCCCCACCCCTTGACGACGCCCAGCATCGCCTTCCAGTAGAGCAGTCCGTACTCGCCCGCGACCCGGACACCCTCGTCGCTCGAGGTGAGCGCGGTGTGGACGTCACCCTCCCAGGCCGCCACGACCCCGTCCACGTACAGCGCGAAGGAGCGGTCGGAGGGCCTGCTCTCGTACTCGGTGATGCTCAGTAGTTCCCGTCGGCGCGCATCGGCGGCCTGCCGGTTCCCGAGGAGCCAGTGGGTGAAGGTGTCGTAGGAGCGGCAGGAGACGCGCGGGTCGTGCTGGAAGGTACGTGCCAGCACATGGCCCTCGTCGGCCACACGGTCCGCCGTGTCGACGGCGTGCTCCAGTTCGACGAGCGCCTGCGGCAGCATTCCGCGCACATGCAGCACGATGCCCTCGCCGTAGGCCGCGCCGAGCGCCGCCACGGGCTCCCGGGTCTGGCGCGAGATGTCCCGCAGCAGGCCGGACAGCTGCCGCGAGGTGTCGTAGCGGCCGGTGACCAGGTGCGCCGCGCACAGCGCCCAGAGCACCGACGGATCCTCGGGAGCCTGCGTAGCCGCGTTCAGGGCGCGACCGTGCGTCAGGGCCGTCTCGGCCTCGCGGTCTCCGTAGCCGCGCGTGGTGGCGAGTACCTGGCCGAGCTGGATGTGCAGTTTCTGCTCCAGCCGCACCATGGCGGGATCGTCCGGAGGCAGGAACCCGATCAGGTGCTGGGCGCGGCGCAGCCAGATCTCCACCTGCTCGTACGCCATGGACAGCTCGGCGTGTTCCGCGGCGAGCAGCAGCCGGGGCAGCACCTGGGCGACGGGCAGCACGCTCTTGGCGTGCCAGCTGTGATGCGCCACCCGCTCCTCGTCGCCCATCTGCCCGTTCCGGCGTGCGCCCAGGGCCTCGGCGATCCTGGCGTGCAGGTGGTGGCGGTCCGCACGGGGCAGTTCGTCGATGAGCGTCTCCTGGACCAGGGCGTGCGTGAAGTGCAGCCGCCCCGGATCATGCGGCTCCTCCCCGAGCAGACCGGCACGCAGGGCCGCCTCGAGACCGGTGGCGACCGGTTCGTCGGGCGTGGCGGTCCGGTGCAGCAGGTCGGTGTCCACCTCGGTGCCGATGACGGCGCACAGCCGGAGCAGCCGCAGTACCGGCTCGGGCAGCGCGGCGAACCGTTGGTGCAGCACCTCGCGAATGCCGGTGGGAATGTGCGCCAGGAGTACGTCGGCCGCGTCCGGGCGACGGAGTCGGCGCGGGTCGCCCACGAGGGAGAGCAACTGCATCACGAAGTACGGGTTGCCTTCGCTGCGCCGGTGCAGTACCTCGATGACGTTCGGATCCACACCGGACCCCGCATGTGCCTCGACGAGGTCGGCGATGCCGTGCAGGGAGAGCCCGCCCAGCCGCAGCGTCTCGGTTCTGGGCCCGCGTAACACGTCGGAGACGATCCGGCGCAGCGTCCCGTCCGACTCGGCCTCGAACTCCCGGGCCGTGAACACGATCCCGAGCGGATGGCCCTGGCACCGGGTGCGCAGCAGCCTGAGGAGGTCGAGGGAGGCGGTGTCCGCCCATTGCAGATCTTCGAGGAGCAGCACGAGCGGGTGTTGCCCGGCGAGGTCGAGCAGCACCTCGCAGACGGCGTCATGGGCGAGGAAGAGGTCCTGGGGCCCGTTGGCGGACACGCCGGGGTCTCCGGTCCGGGCCGCCGACCGTTCGGGTATGAGCGGGGCGAGCAGGGCGTCGTACGGTCGTATCGCCTCCCGGAAGGCGTCCGGCCGGGTGGCGGACAGCCGCCGCAGGACCTGGGTCCACAGCCAGTAGGCGGGGACGCCCTCATCGGGGAAGCAGTGGCTCCAGACGACCTCCAGACCGGTGTCCTCCTGCTGCGCCGCCATGCTTTCCAGACGTGCGGCGAGTTCGAGCAGCAGGCGGGTCTTGCCGACGCCCGGGGGGCCGAGGACGCCGGCCGCGTGGCCGTGGCCCACGGCGGTGCTCGCGGCAGCGGCCGTCAGACGGTCGAGTTCCTGGCCGCGGCCGGTGAACGGTGACGGGGCAGCCGCCCGCCCCGACTCGGGCTCCGGGGACGCGTCGGCTCCATGGGCAGTTGCCGGCTCGTACGCCGGCCAGGGTAAGCCTCGCCACCGTGCTCTGCCGTCCTGCGCGCCGTCGGCCTCCGCCCGTGCCCCGGGCGGCAGATCGGCCCGCGCCTTCGGACGCGCATCGGTCCCCGTGTTCCCGTCGCGTCCGACGGACGACGGTGAGCCGGCTGCCGCGAGGACGTCGTCGGTCGCCACCACCCTGCCGTGCCCGCGATCGGTGGCGGCCGTGCTGTCGGAGCCGTCGGAGCTTGCCGAGCCCGGTGGTGGCGCGCCGACTGCGGTCTCGTTCCTCACCGGCGGCGCAGGGGAGGGGCCGGTGGACGCGAGCTGTGCGGGAGGGAGCTTCTCGGACGCAGCGCTCGCTGCCGGCTCCTGGCGCACTATCAGGTCTCTGACCTGGCGCAGTTCGGCCGCGATGTCGACACCGAACTCCTCGGCCAGATGGCTGCGCGTCCGCTCGTACACCTCCAGCGCCTCGGCCTGTCGGCCGAGTCGGGACAGTGCTGTCATGAGGTGGCCGACCAGTCGCTCGCGTGTGGGATGACGGCGCGCTTCCCCGTCCAGATCGGCGGCGACCTCCTCGGCCGCGCCGAGAGCCAGCCGCGCCTCCGCGCGGGACTCCACGGCGGTGAGCCGGATCTGTTCGAGTCGGGCACACTCGTCGCTGAGCGGCGGATGGCTGTCGAACTCCGCGTACGGCGAACCGCGCCACAGCAGGAGGGCCTCGGTGAGCCGGGCCTGCGCGGTACCCGGATCGCTCTGCCTGAGCAGCCGCCGTCCGTCGGTGACCAGACGCTCGAAGCGGCAGGCATCGACGTGCTCGGGATCGAGGTCGAGGACGTAGCCGGGTGTCCTGTGACGCAGCACCGAGGGACGACCCGGTCCCGCCGCCGCGTGCAGTGATCGGCGCAGATGGGAGATATGGCTCTGCAGGGTGGCGACGGCGTGCCGGGGCGCTCCGTCAGTCCACAGTTCCTCCACAAGCAGTTCGGTGGGCACTACGCGGCCGAGACGGATGAGCAGCAGGGCCAACAGCGTCCGTCGGCGCGGCGGCCCGAGCGGGAGGTCGTGTCCGTCGAGGTGCGCCGACATGGGTCCCAGAACGCTCAGAAAGGGCTCGGCCTGGCTGGTGTTCGTGGGTGACCCGTTCGCGGTCGGGGGTACGGGCATGACGGTCCCCATCGTTCAGCCGCGGCCGGAGTCGATGCCGACGGTCGGCAGCGGTGAAGTGCCGTCGGTGATTTCGGCTACATCACGGAAGAGCGGGTACTGGGTAGAACTGATCATGAAGAAACCGTAATCGTGTTACCCGCGGTCGTGACAGGTGGCTCTTGCGCGTGCATGGACGCTGATGGCCGATACCGACGGGTAAGTACGTCGGGGGATCGTCGACCGCGGAGGCTGCGGCGGAGCCACGGGAGGCCGCGGTCCGGGTGACGCGCGACACGGTGTCCCAGGGCGGTGGCGGACGCGCCGGGCTGCTTCGGGCCCAGCGGATCGTGCCGCGAAATCCGGCCCCGTGATGAGGAACGCGACGAGCCTCAGGCCACCGCCTTGCTCCGATCGGCAAGAAATCGGCAGGCTTTGGGCAAGGATTCCGTCCAGTGGGGCGGCAGAAGGGCGGCGGCCGACGGCAAGGGGCCGTCAGTGGCTCGACCAGGACCCTGCAAGGGCGGTGACGCACGATTCCGGTGTCCGGAGACACTGCTGGTCCAGGGCCGATGACGCCCCTGCAGACGGTCCGACGACCGCACACCGGCCTTCGGACTGATTCGTGCTCAAGTTTCGGACAGGGAGCCTTTTCTTGCTGAGTACAGCACTTGCAGCTCCGGGCCTGTGCGTGGCAAGCCTCGATATCGCACTGACCGTCCAGCAGGTGAACCAGGAATTTCCGGCAGTTCACCGGCTGGTGCAATGACTCGTCCGAGGACCTGTTCTCGGAATTGCTGCTTTCACCGTGTTTTTGGCGGAAAACCGCTGCTTCGACCGCCGGAAGGCCGGACACCACCCGATCCGCCTGCCGGCGCTCGGCCGCCCGAGGTCGTCGATGACATCGTGAGGTGAACGGGCGCGGGCACGCGTCACCGGTCACCCGCCGGCGCCGGGGCAGGACGGCTGGAGCGAGTCCGCGCGCCGTGGTGAGGCGTCTCACCAGTGCCCGCCGCGGTCCCTGGTACGGGACGGCCCGGACCGGCCGCGTTCCACCGGCCGCCGCTCGGCCCGGCGCACGCCCGAAGACTCACGTATGGAGCGTGGGTCCGCCCGTGAGCGAACCATGCCTCACGCCCTCTTCCGCACGTTGAGTGGCCGTCCGCCCATGGCCCGGCCTCCGCAACGTCCGCGAACCCGATCCGGATGTCGGCGACCGCTCTCGCACTTCACCGGACACACACCAGGCCGCGCAGGTCCGGCCGGCCTTCCGACTCCTCTTTTTCCTCTTTCCCCGCTCAGGAGCACAGCACATGAACGCACACCAGTCCCTGTCGCGTCGCCGCATGCTCGGTCTGGCGGCCCTGGGCGCCGCCGCAGTCGCAGGGCAGAGCACGATCACCGCGGCCCCCCGGGCCGCCGCCGCCACCGCGGCCGGTGTCTCCGACGGCACGTTCGTCCCCGCCGTCGTGGTCGGCACCGGATACGGCGCGGCCGTCTCCGCCCTGCGTCTCGGCGAGGCGGGAGTATCCACCCTGATGCTGGAGATGGGCCGGCTGTGGAACGAGCCGGGTCCCGACGGCGACGTCTTCTGCGGGATGCTCCAGCCCGACAAGCGCTCCAGCTGGTTCAAGACCCGTACCGAGGCTCCGCTCGGCTCCTTCCTGTGGCTCGACGTCGCCAACCGGGACATCGAGCCCTACGCCGGTGTACTGGACCGGGTCAACTTCGAGCAGATGTCCGTGTACGTGGGACGCGGTGTCGGCGGCGGTTCGCTCGTCAACGGCGGCATGGCGGTCACGCCCCGGCGCTCGTACTTCGAGGAGGTGCTGCCCCAGGTCGACGCCGACGAGATGTACAGCACGTACTTCCCGCGCGCGAACACCGGCCTCCACGTGAGGAACATCGACAAGGCCTGGTTCGAGCAGACGGAGTGGTACAAGTACGCGCGTGTCGGGCGGGAGCAGGCGGCGAAGGCGGGCGTCGGCACCACCTTCGTGCCCAACGTGTACGACTGGGACTACATGCGCCGTGAGGCGGACGGCACGGTGCCCAGGTCCGCGCTGGCCGCCGAGGTCATCTACGGCAACAACCACGGCAAGGTCTCTCTCGACAAGAGCTATCTGGCCGCTGCCCTCGGCACCGGAAACGTCGTCATCGAGACCCTGCACCAGGTCAAGACGATCCGGCAGCGCAACGACGGCACCTACCTGCTGACCGTCGAGCAGAAGGACGCCGGCGGCAAGCTGCTCGCGACCAAGGAGATCTCCTGTCGCCACCTCTTCCTCGGCGCCGGCAGCCTCGGCTCTACCGAACTGCTGCTGCGTGCCCGGGAGACCGGCACGCTCGCGGAGCTCAGCCCCGAGATCGGCAGCGGCTGGGGCCCCAACGGCAACGTCATGACCGCCCGGGCCAATCACGTGTGGAACCCCACGGGCGCCAGGCAGTCGTCGATCCCCGCCCTCGGCATCGACGACTGGGACAACCCCGACAACCCTGTCTTCGCCGAGATCGCCCCCATGCCCGCCGGCCTGGAGACCTGGGTCAGCCTGTACCTGGCCATCACCAAGAACCCGGAGCGCGGCACCTTCGTCTACGACGCCGCCAAGGACCGGGCGGACCTGCGCTGGACCAGGGCGCAGAACGCGCCCGCGGTCGCGGCCGCGAAGTCGCTGTTCGACCGCATCAACAAGGTCAACACCACCATCTACCGGTACGACCTCTTCGGCAAGCAGCTCAAGGCCTTCGCCGACGACTTCTGCTACCACCCGCTCGGCGGCTGCGTCCTCGGCAGGGCCACCGACAACTACGGCCGCGTCACCGGGTACAAGAACCTCTATGTGACCGACGGCTCGCTCATACCCGGCAGCATCGGCGTCAACCCGTTCGTGACCATCACGGCGCTGGCGGAGCGGAACGTCGAGCGCATCATCCGGGAGGACGTCAAGGATTCACACCGTGATTGATGAAACGCGTGCCACGACGGTGGCCCATGTTTCGTCAACCGCGACGAAGCAAAAATCGAAGTACGGTGAGATATTCCGGTTGATGTTCGAGCAGTCCGGGCTGTGCATGGCCACGCTGGATCGTTCTTTGTGCCTGCGTGAAGCCAACATCGACTTCCTCGCACAGTTCGGCCGCAATCCCCAGGACAGTTACGGTCGTCCGTTCTCGGCGTTCCTGCATCCGACGGCACGACGATCCATAGGCCGCGATCTGGAACTGCTCAGCGCCGGTAAGCGCGACCGTGTCGGGGGAAAGTTCATCGCGGTCAGGCAGGACGGCGCGCTGCTGTTCGGTGAGCTGATCGCCGTATCGGTGGTCAGGTCACTCGGTGAGGTCGATTCCATTCTGGTGTTGGTGGGCCGGACTTCCCGGGTCGGCAAGGCGCAGGCAATGGTTCAGCGTGGAATGCTGCTCGCCCCGATGGATGCCAGGATCCTGGAAGGCGTCGCCGCAGGGATGTCCACGGGCAAGCTGGCGGCCGTTCTGCACCTGAGCCGGGGCGGGGTGGAGTACCGGATCACGGCTCTGATGCGCAGGTTCAAGGCCGTCAACCGAACCGAACTGGCCTCGAAGGCCTACTCCATGGGCCTGCTGACCACCGACAGTTGGCCGCCCACCGTGCAGTCGGCCTACGTGCAGGCCTGAGGTACGACAGGAAGCGGGGGGGGGGAGCGGGGTGGTGTTGTGCTGGGGGTCTCTTTTTCTCCTCGTGTTCGACCGTCCTCTATCCTCGTTCGTGTCTCCCGCCTTCCTCCCATC